>URLI01000029.1 GCA_900548585.1 uncultured Prevotella sp.
AGTTGACATTCTCTGTATGCATCGCATCCATGGCCTCCCGCATTGATGCCATCTCAGAAGTCAGCCCTTTAAACGCTTGTGATATGTCCGTAACTTGCTCTTTCATAAGCACAAAGGTACGAAAAATATTTGATATATGCAAATAAATAAGTATGTATTTTATTGATAATCAAAGACTTTTCACATTGCGGATAATCGTGTTCTGGTCGATAGTCAAGTTAGTGCTGAGACAGAATTTGTCATGAACAATATTGCTGAATAGTTACGAATCCACAACTTTCGTCTACTGCATCTTTGTAAACAACGGTATGGTCCTCTGGTGTTCTTGCGGTAATGGTATATACGTCACAAATGTATACACCTGCTCCTGGTAAATATTCCATGTATGCGGAGCTAAAGGCAACCTTTACCTTGCTCTTTCTTTCGATTTTTACATCACCAGTCCATGTCTCTATTGGAGAAGAAGAAATTGCTCTTGTTATAGGAGAGTTTAGCTTTGTTGTAAGAGAACTGTTTTCCTTTTGCGAGTTTACATCATTAGATGTTCTGATTTCTTCGTCTGTTACATCGGAAGAACAAGCTGTGCTTATAAGGCACAAAGCAGAGAAGATAAGTAATAGATAATTTTTTAACATAATATTGGCTTTATAAAGTTATAGAATATCCAGCAGAAAGGACGAAACTTCGATTATAGATATTTTCTTTAGTATATTTATATACGTTAGTAAGACCTATATTGTACTTAAAGTCAATGAAAACTTTCTTATATTCATAAGAAACACCTATGGGAATTGCCAATTGAATTTTATTATATCCGTCTGTAAACTCTCCTTTATTTTTTCCAGAATAGTTATTATTGATAACCCATTGGTCATTTTCTCTTTTATAGAAAGAAATAGTATTTTTTGTAGTACCGCTTAAAAGAAATCTGAAGAGAATTCCTGATTTTAAGTGTATTTTTGAAACATTATTTCCCCATATATTATATGAAACCATGATAGGCACGTCTAAATTTTTATTTAAAATTGAAAAGTTTTTCGAAAGAATCCGATAAGCTTCGGATGATACAGAAATATCTTCAAATTTTATATGTTCTAAGGTAAAAATAAGACCTAATGATAATCCTATATTTTGTTTTTTCTTTTCTATTTCTCCTCCAAAATTGAAGCCTATTGTATATTTAGGCTTATAATAGAACTTCTCTCCATTGTCTAAAGAATATGTTACTCCTTTAGTAAAAGAAGATATATTAAATCCAATATGAGGGTATATGGAAAATTCATTATTTTTTTGTGCAAAAATAGTTTCTGTACAAAATATGCATATTGTTATGTATAGTATTTTTATTTTCATTTAAGTGTGATCTGCTTGATAATTTTTAAAGAACCATATTTAAATCACGTTTGCAAATATAATAAAGATATTCAAATATCCTATATATTCCTCTTTTATTTTTTGATATGGAAACGATTTTCTTGTTGTTCTCTTTTTATGACTATTCAATCGGTGAAGCGATATAAAATTGTTTCTGTCCTTTGATTCCATTCGCAAATCTGCTAAAATCAAAACTAACATCTTCCATTTCTTATTTGCTTTCTGTACTCTTCTTTTTGATAGCGTTGATTACGTAGCCGATGCGGTTCTTGGCAGTTCTCGATGGTCAGACAAGGGAGGAAAGGAAACCTATGAAGTCGGGTATTTTTCTTTTCCCCATCGATGATAGTTTTCTTGTTCTTGCTAATTTCGTCTGCCTTGAACTCAAAAGAATAGCGGAAGTAATCGTACGCTTCACGGCTTACCTGTGTACTTGCAGAGAGTTTGGAGCGCATTTCTATCTGGAGCAAGTTTGGGTCTTGATTGTCTGGGTGGAAAGTTGGGAAGAACTTAAAACCTACGACCTTTCGACCCTCCTTTACCTCGATGTAGTTGAAAGAGTAAGGGCTGCTCTCGTCAAGCTCTTTCTTGGCTACATCTAATACCCATCGCTTAAAATCCCCAACAAGTTTATATTTATCATTTACGCATAGCATTTCTCTTAATTGCTCAAAGGTAAATTCCAAAGGTCTTTTCTGTCCACTTAGGAGTTCGTAAAACCGCATTGAGTAAACAGAATTGAACTGCATTGCGGTTACAAGCTCATATTTTCTGTAACATTTGGAAAAATTCAGCATACCATCCCATATTTCATTGAAGACAGAGAATGTAACCATTCCCGTTTTTTTCTTTATTTTTGGGTTAGATATGATGTGTGTTTTATGCAAAATGTCGTCATTGTCTATGATGATAAATTTGTCGGATAAAGAACTAAAAGCCTTTTTCGCTATTGTATAATTTTCGTCTTGCTCATCTTTGAGAATGTCTGCAACAGGCATGGTTATCTCCCGACCGAATAGGGAGTGCTCTATTTTGTGGAGATTGTCTCTAATCATGATACCCTTGATTTCATCTTGAGCATATTCCACAATGCGGTATAAAATTCGCTTTTCGTAAGCTGTGAATTTATAGCGAGAAGTCGTTAGGGTGTACGACTGAATAACGTTTTTGTTGTCCTTGATAGTTCGTGCCATCTTATTTGACCATTAAGTGTTTCATTCCTGCTTTTTCCATCCACTCGTTGTAATGTCCGATGGCGGCATCCCCTTGCAGTCCTTTTTCAAGTCTGTCCGCAAGTTCAGCCTTGTAAACATGCTCTTCTCGGCGCATGGTATTGCCGAGTTCCTCCATGCCATCCGAAATCCGCCTTAATGTTGACAGTATTTTGTCCATAAATCCTTGATTTTTAGTTTATGTGGCAAAGATAAATTTTTAATATGAGAAAAACAAATTATTTCCTATTGTTAACATTAAATTTCTCGTAGTTAGGTCTCCGCACTTGGCCATCAACGCTCGCCACGCTGACCACACGCCGGAATGTGATTCCGGCGGTCTTACCGGGCAAATACGGCGTGTTTTCAAAGTAAATACGGCGTGTTTGCAAAGTAAATACGGCGTGTTTGGTAAGTAAATACGGCGTAATTACAGCACGATTAGGCACAAATTGCTGGCACGACGGTATCTAACGGTCGCATCTGATGATAAAATCAAGAACGGGTAACACTGGTTGCCGCCAAGCGGCATCCGGCAGGCGGTGATAAAAAAATGCCGGATTGCGACGGATGGAGATTAAGGCCTAATGGCCGATGCGGCTACATAAGCCACGGAAGTCACATCACCCTCCTGCCGAACAGGTAGCGTCTGGCATAGTAACTCTCGCGCGAGTTGCTCACCTTGACGCCACGCAGCGATGCGTGGATGAAGTCGAAGCTGCCAGTGACCGGGTCAACATCCACCACGATGCCGACATGACCGACGCTGCCTCCGCTTCGCGGGCTGGTGAAGAAAACGAGGTCTCCGCTCTGCAACTCGCTGCTTGAGATGCCGTATCCCTGCGTCGCCTGCTGTCGCGACGACCGGCTCAGCGATATTCCCATCTTGCCGAACACATAACTCGTGAAGCCCGAGCAGTCGAACACATAAGGCCCGGCGCAGCCGTGGCTGTAGCGCGCCCCGATGTGGTTGAACGCCTCGTCAAGCACGTTGTATGCCATGATGTTGTCGTTGTAACCAACATCCACTCCCTCATTTATATATAGGAAATCAAAGTTGTCTATCTCATCCACGCGCTGCTCCTGCTTAGGATGCGCCTTGGCTCTTGCCCTGGTCTTCTTCTTGCCTGCCATGGCGGGTGTCAATGACGAGAAGAACAGTAATATCGCGGTAATTGTTACAATTTTATTCATTATAATTACGGAATGATTAGGTTACGAAATATGCCTCTCACTGAAAGACATTTGCGAAGGTACGAAAAAAGGCTCAACCGTCAAACAGTGTTCACATCTTTTTCGATATGGTGCAAAAGTCGGTTTTACAGTCTTTTTTTTCTCCTTTGTAACTATATTACAACAATTTATAAAATGCTGTTAAAAAAAAGATTTGGGAAAAAGGATTACATATTTTAACAAGTTCAACGCGAGAGAACAAAAATTATTTAGCAGAAACGACATGAAACCGACGCGGATGGCAAACAGGAACATATAGCGGATTTATCATATAAGCGCATGTATTCCACCGTTTGACATGTGGCAAAAAACTCATCTTTATGCAGCAAAACAACAACAATCAGGTATTGCGCGCATAAAAATACCACAGTATCTTTGCACCAACATTAACATTCATAGCAAATAAGAAATGTCACTTCAGGATTACCCCTGTGAAGATGCGTCCGGAGGCTGTCCCGAGGCGGCGTGCGGAGAAGAAGGTGCCGCTGTGGGTGTATGTGCAGATGCCGGAGGAATGTATGTTGGCGGATGGTATGCCGCCCTCGATCAGCTGGAGGCGGTTGCACAAAGGCAGGTCGATATGCCATTTCATTTCAGTCCGCGACAAGGCTGCTGTCCGGGTGTGCATCGGCGGGAAGCGGCGCGATATTCTCTCCATGTGGAAACCTGCGTCGCGGAACTCGTCATACACCTCGTCGCCCACCTCGAACGCCGCGAGCGATATGCCCGGGCCGATGGCTGCGCGCAGCGCCTCCGGGCGCGACGAGAACTTGTCATGCATCGCCGCCACCACTGCCTGCACGATGCGTTTCGCCGTCCCGCGCCACCCGGCATGAACCGCTGCGGCGCAATGATGCTCATGGTCGTATATGATAATAGGTATGCAGTCGGCGGTGGAGACCCCGATGCAGATGCCGCGCACGCCGGTGATGAGCGCGTCGGAGCCGTCTATGAATGATTGCAGCCCGGACGCTGGCAGCGAGAGGCATTCCTCGGTTACGCAACGGTACTCCGCTCCGTGGGCCTGCCGGGGATAGATGATCCGCCCGGGCGCGACGTTTATTGTCCCGGCGAGTGTTTCAAGGTTGCGTGCGATGCTCTCCTCGGAGTCCCCGCAGTGGCGGTTGATGTTGAACGAGGCGTAATTCCCCGTGCCAGCCCCGCCCTCGCGAGTTGTGGAGAATGCACGGACGGCATCACCGAGGCTGTATTCATGCAGTCTCATTGTTCAATGTCCTCAATCCCGTAGTCATCGAGGTCCTCGATCTCGTCCTCGTCGACGTACTCAATCTCTATGTCCTCCCCCTCGTCTGCAATTTCCTTTGAGAAGCGCGCTATGTCCTTGTCGCGGTGGACGATCACGTCTTCTGCCGTTATGCCCTGCAGTTTGTTGCTCTCGCTGTTGAGCTCGTCCCACAGTAGATCCTTCAGTTTGTCCAGTCCCTGCTGCGCTACCGCCGATATGAACACGACTGGCAGTTGCCCGCCGAGCTTCTTTTGGATTTCCTCGTTAAGCATCTGCGCCAGTTCCCCGTCTATCAAGTCGCACTTGGTGATGGCAAGCACGCGGTGCTTGTCGAGCATGTCCGGGTTGAAGCGGCGCAGTTCGTTGAGCAGTATGTTGTAATCCCTCACGATGTCGTCAGAGTCGCACGGCACCATGAAGAGCAGCAGCGAGTTGCGCTCGATGTGCCTAAGGAAGCGCAGCCCGAGGCCTTTTCCCTCGCTCGCGCCCTCTATGATGCCCGGTATGTCTGCCATGACGAACGACTTGTGGTCGTGGTATGACACTATGCCGAGCGACGGTTCGAGCGTTGTGAACGGATAGTTTGCGATCTTCGGGCGCGCCGATGACAGCGCGGATAGCAGCGTTGACTTGCCGGCGTTGGGGAATCCCACCAGCCCCACGTCGGCGAGCAGTTTCAGCTCGAGTATCACGGTCATCTCCTCCATCGGCTCGCCCGGCTGCGCGAAGCGCGGCGCCTGGTTGGTGGCGGTGCGGAACTGGAAGTTTCCGAGTCCTCCGCGCCCGCCCCTCAGCAGCACCACCTCCTGGCCGTCGTAGGTTATGTCGCACAAATACTTCCCCGTCTCGGCATTATATGCCACCGTTCCGCACGGCACGTCGATGTACTCGTTTTTGCCGTTCGTTCCGTGGCACTTGTCCTTTCCGCCGTTTCCGCCGTGCTCCGCATAGACGTGCCGCTGGTATCTTAGGTGCAGCAGAGTCCAGTAGTTGTGGTTGCCGCGCAGTATCACGCTGCCGCCGTCGCCGCCGTCGCCGCCGTCGGGGCCGCCGTTGTAGTTGTATTTCAGATGCTTGAGGTGCATGCTACCCCTGCCGCCCTTTCCCGAGCGGCAGTAAATCTTGACATAATCTACGAAATTACTATCCATAAACGCGTTGTGCGCAAGTCCCCGGCCTTCGGTCTCTTGCGGGTCACGCAGCAGTCGCCGCCGCCGCCAGTCAGGGTGTTCTCTGCGATTTTTCTATCCTATTATTTTCTCTATCTGTGCGAAAATGCTTTCGAGCGAGCCTACTCCGACCACATGATGGTGCAGTCCCTCGCGCTCGTACCATTCCACGAGCGGGCTTGTCTGATGCCGGTAAACGTCGAGGCGTTTCCTTATCGTCTCGGCATTGTCGTCCGGCCGTCCGCTTTCCTTCCCACGCTTTATGAGGCGCGTCACGAGTTCTTCCTCCGGCACGTCGAGCTCTATCATGGCCGCTATGGTGTGTCCCCTGTGGGCCAGCATCTCCTTCAGTGCCTCTGCCTGTGGTATTGTCCGGGGGAATCCGTCGAATATGACCCCTTTGTGTTCCCCCCCGAAACTGTCATACACGTCTGCGAGGATGCTTATCATCAGCTCGTCGGGGATGAGCTGCCCCTTGACGATGAACGCATTTGCGGTCTTGCCGAGCTCCGTCCCCTTGCTGATTTGCTCCCTCAGCACGTCGCCGGTGGAGATATGTCCCAGCCCGTACTTCTTGATTATCAATTCACTCTGTGTGCCCTTGCCTGATCCGGGCGCGCCAAAAATAACTATGTTTTCCATTGCTTGCCTTGTTTATTTTGTATTTAATGGATGTGTCCTGTTGCCAAACAATGCCAGACGCTAATCCACCACGGTGTATATGTCTGGCAGGTTGCGTCCCTGCTGGTCGTAGTCAAGGCCGTAGCCCACGATGAAGTCGTTTGGAATCTCCATCGCGGCATACTCTATGTTGAGGTCAACCGTCAGTTTGTCCGGCTTCACCAGCAGCGTGCAGACGTGTATCGAGGCAGGATTGCGCGTCCCGAGCGTCTCTATCATCCGCTTCATCGTCAGCCCCGTGTCCACGATGTCCTCCACGATAATCACCGTGCGCCCGCTCAAGTCCTCGTTGATGCCCAGCACTTCGGTTATCTTCCCCGATGACGTTGTGCCTTCGTATGACGCCAGTTTGACGAACGATATCTCGCACGGGATGGTCAGCATGCGCATCAGGTCGGCGGCGAAAATGAACGAGCCGTTCAGCACGGCAATTAGTATCGGGTTCTTGTCTGCCATGTCGCGGTTGATGCGGTCTGCCACTGCCTTTACACGTTTCCTAATCTCTGCTTCCGGGATAGAAGTCTTGAACGTTTTGTCTAAAATTTTAACTACGGCCATAACTTTTCTCTTTATTTTCCGACAAAATTACTAAAATATTCCATCTTTTCATCTTTTAAGAAGGGAAAACATGAAATTATTCCTAAACTTTGGAGATTTGTATTCGTTTTTTTTGTATTTTTGCATCGTGATGAAGATTTTTACGAGCAACCAGATACGCGAACTTGACCGATACACCATCGAGCACGAGCCAATAAGAGGCATAGACCTCATGGAGCGGGCAGCCAAGACCCTGGCACGCGCCATCAGCGACGAATGGGGCACACAGACGCCAATGGTGGCGTTCGCCGGCCCGGGCAACAACGGCGGTGACGCGCTCGCCGTGTCGCGGCTGCTTGCCGACCAGGGATACAGGGTGAGCGTTTATCTGTTCAACATAAACCAGAAACTCAGCGAGGACTGCGCCACGAACAAGAAAAGGATCGCCGAGTCGAAGCGCGTGGCAAAGTTCACAGAGGTGACGCAGGAGTTCGACCCGCCAAGGCTCGACGCAGACACGGTGGTGATCGACGGGCTGTTCGGGTCGGGACTGACAAAACCGCTCGCAGGAGGGTTCGCCTCGCTCGTGAAATACATCAACCAGTCGCCGGCAAAGGTGGTCAGCATAGACATGCCGTCGGGACTGATGACCGAGGACAACACCTACAACGTGCGCGCCAACATAATAAAGGCGGACATCACGCTGACGCTGCAACAAAGGAAACTCGCATTCCTCTTCCCAGAGAACCAGCAGTTCATAGGCAGGGTGAGGGTGCTCGACATACGGCTGAGCGCCGAGGGGACGGAGCGCATCGAGGCACAATACCGCATAATAGAGGAGAACGACGTGCGGCGGATGCTGACGCCACGCGACCCATACTCGCACAAGGGCGACATGGGGAGCGCGCTCATCGTCGCAGGGAGCTACGGCATGGCAGGGGCTGCCGTCATGGCGGCAAAGGCATGCTACAGGGCCGGCGCAGGCAAGGTGACCGTCCACACGCCACGGAGGAACAACGACATAATGCAAATATCGGTGCCCGAGGCCATCGTAAGCCTCGACCACGAAGAGACACATATCGGCAACGCGATAGCCACAGACGATTTCGACGCTATGGCGATAGGGCCGGGATTAGGGCAGATGGAGACAACGGCGATAACAATGATCTCGCAGATAAGGCGCGCAGCTTGCCCGGTGGTGGCAGATGCCGACGCGCTGAACATGCTGGCAAACCACCGAGCATGGATGCAGCAGATGCCCAAGGGAATAATCATGACACCACACCCGAGGGAGTTCGACAGGATGGACGGCACACCGTGCGCCGACAGTTACGAACGGCTCACGAAAGCACGCAGCATGGCGGAGCGGCTCGAGGCATACATATTGCTCAAGGGACACCACTCCGCGCTGTGTTTGCCGGACGGCAGCGTAACGTTCAACAGCACGGGGAACGCAGGAATGGCGACGGCAGGAAGCGGCGACGTGCTGACGGGAATTATCGCGGGACTGCTGGCAAGGGGCCACAGACAGCCGGAAGCATGTATGCTGGGGATGTACCTGCACGGGCTCGCCGGAGACCTCGCGGCAAGGGACAAGGGCGAGGAGAGCCTCATGGCGACAGACATAACAGAATGCCTGCCGAAGGCTTTCGGAAGGCTGATGGACTGAGAAGGCAACGCATAAAAAAAAACACACATACAAACAACCAAACTATTTATGACATGAAAAAAGGAATTTTATCATTAATGGCAATCCTGTCCGCAGTATGCGCCATGGCACAGGGAAACGACTACTACCTGCCGATGACGGGCATCGATTTCGTATTCGAGGTAAGGCGCACCGGGCCGGTGGACAAAACCGAATACTCATTCGTAAGCGTGAGGACATCCCTCTTCGGCGTTCCCGACGAGACGAAGCACTACGAGGCGGCAATAGACGGCAACAACTCAATCAGGTTTATATGCAAGAGCAACGACGGCGTGCTGCTCGGAGTGAACAAGAATGTGAAAGAGGAGAAACATGAGAAGGTGAAGGACATACCTGAAAGGATGTCAGACAAGCCCGACACCGTGGAAGTTTCGGCAATCTACATACCAGTAAAGGAAGTGAAGCGCGTCCCGATATGCAACCTGATCCCAGATCAGGGAGTGTTCATCGGGGAGGGAAAACCGGAAAACACATACTACCTCACAATCAAGGACAACCACGACATATACAAGCCGCAGGTTACCGGAAATGCGGGGAAAGGCGGAGCCAACATCTTCGTCAACCTGCCAGGCAAGGCGACAATGAAACTCGAGAAAGGCAAGGAACTGCTCTCCACGCAGGAGATAATGCTCGCGCAATTCGGAAAGGTAGAGGCAATAGACGGCAGCTTCTTTGCAAAAGGACAGAAATACGAACTCGAACTTAACCCCACAACGGGTGAGATAAAATCTCTGAAATAAAAAAGACAAGGAAAGGATGGATTTTTGAAAATGAACAAATTCATCGCCGCAACGGCATTTGCAGCGGCACTGACAACGGCAACAACGGCTAAGGCACAGCAGGAAGGGTATCCATATTTCCTTCCAAAGACATCACTGAGGCTCAGCGTACTCGTTGAGAAGACCACGGTGACACCTGGGGAACTCTGCATCTACGCCAAACGGTATCTGAAAAAAGACGACGCGCCGCAGGCGAAAAGCAGCCGGTACAGGATTGTGAGCATATCGATAGCGACGGAGGCCGTGAGGGACACGGCGCGGTATTTCACGCTGCGGGCTGACGCGAGGCACTGCATAAGCCACGCGGAGATCGACCGCAACGGCATACTGACGGCCATCAACACGGAGGGAAGGCAGGCAAGGGAGTTCGTCCCGTTCGAAAAACATGCCGCGCCATCAAAGCCAGACCCGCGCAAATTCATGAACAGGGAAATACTCGCGGCGGCAAGCAAGGCCAAGATGGCGGAACTCACGGCGAGCGAGATTTACGACATACGCGACAGCCGAGACGACCTGACACGCGGAAGGGCGGAAGCCATGCCGAAAGACGGGGAGCAACTGCGCATCATGCTGCGCCAGCTGGACATGCAGGAACAGGCCTTGCTGCAGATGTTCTGCGGAACTACGGCATGCGACACCACACAGACCGTGATAAGGCTCGTGCCGGAGGGCGATGTCAGCGGCCACATAATGTTCCGCTTCTCGGAGAAACTCGGCATGCTCGACGCAGACGACCTCGCAGGAACCCCCTACTACATCGACATAGAGAACATGCGGGAACAGATGCCGGCACCGGAGATGCCGGACGCGGACATCAGGCGGGGAAAGGACGACATCGGGCTGCGCGTGGCGGTGCCGGGCAAGGCGCGCGCCACGATTCGCACACTGTCCGACAGATACAACGCCACGCCATACGAGTTCTGGGCGGCACAGTTCGGCACGACCGTAAGCCTCAGCGGCGGGCTATTCAACAAGAAGATGCGCACCGAACTGACCCTTGACCCGACCACGGGAGCCGTGAAGGAAATCAGGACGGAACTGCTGAAGAAGTAGGTGCGGCAGGCAGCACACGCTTTATCCCAACACGTTTTATCCCAAATATTAGAGTCTGGGCTGGATGTAGAAAGTCCCCGCATCTCACAGCGAGATACGGGGACTTTCCTATTGCAAACCGCCAGAGGCGGCACGGTGTCATTTCGGCATATTATCCGAGCTTGTCGTTCGAGCCGAGAACGTTCATAATCTTGTGGACATACATGTTCTTCATGCTCTCGCGGGCCGGCTTCAGATACTGGCGCGGGTCGAAGTGGTCGGGGTGCTCGGCAAGATGCTTGCGCACGGCAGCCGTCATTGCGAGGCGACTGTCGGAGTCAATGTTAATCTTGCAGACCGCACTCTTCGTTGCCCTGCGCAGCTGCTCCTCCGGAATGCCTACAGCGTCGGGCAGGTTTCCGCCATACTTGTTTATGATATCCACTTCCTCCTGCGGAACCGAAGACGATCCGTGGAGAACAATCGGGAAGCCGGGGAGCCTCTTCTCTATCTCTGCAAGCACGTCGAATGCCAGTGGGGGCGGGACGAGGCGGCCCGTCTCCGGGTCACGCTTGCACTGCTCAGGCTTGAACTTGTATGCGCCGTGGCTCGTGCCGATGGATATTGCCAGCGAGTCGCAGCCTGAACACGTGGAAAACTCGATAACCTCCTCGGGCTTCGTATAGTGGCTCTCCTCGGCAGACACATCATCCTCCACTCCGGCAAGCACGCCGAGCTCGGCCTCAACGGTCACGTCATACTTGTGCGCATATTCCACAACCTTGCGTGTAATCTCGATGTTCTCATCGAAAGGAAGCGACGAACCATCGTACATGACACTTGAGAAACCATTGTCAATGCAGTCCTTGCAGAGCTCGAAAGAGTCCCCATGGTCAAGGTGCAGCACGATTTCGGGCTTCTCGCAGCCCAGTTCCTTGGCGTATGCCACGGCGCCCTCTGCCATGTAGCGGAGGATTGTGGCGTTTGCATAGTTGCGCGCACCCTTGGACACCTGCATGATGACAGGCGACTTTGTCTCGACCGCAGCCTGCACGATGGCCTGCATCTGCTCCATAGTGTTAAAGTTGAATGCCGGTATTGCATATCCGCCGGCAACGGCCTTCTTGAACATCTCGCGCGTGTTCACAAGACCAAGATCTTTGTAGTTAACCATAGTTGATAAAAAATTATTAAAAGGTAATATCCTGTGTTTTATTTTGCAAAGATAACAATTTATTTCGTCACCGCAAAGCGTTTCATCGTTTTTATAACACTTCGCAACAGATTTGACACAGGCGCGGATTGTTTAACCCAAACCGGTCATTGCAACACTGGTTTTCCTTTCCGTCTTGGCAAACATGCACACGGCGGCATGGCACGCTGCGCAGGGGGAGTGAAAATCGGGAAGATGGATATTTTATGTGTCATTTATATAATAAACCTGTGCCACGCACGTTACCCTATATAATAAGGTGCAGTATAAATGTCACCCCGCAAGCCGATAAACAAAGGACGGGAAAACGTAATGTAACTTTTAATCTTAAATAAAAAAACAACTATGTTGACAAAAGAAGAAATCGCAAAGGCAGGGTTCGCAACACGGGCCGTGCACGTTGGTGCAGAGAAAAACATGTATGGGACACTGGCAACACCCATCTACCAGACATCCACATTCATCTTCGACAACGCCGAGCAGGGCGGCCGCCGCTTCGCGCTCGAGGAGGAGGGATATATATACAGCCGCCTGGGGAACCCCACATGCACCGCAGTGGAGCAGAAGGTGGCATCGCTCGAGGGAGCAGAGGCCTGCGTGAGCATGTCGTCGGGAATGGGCGCGATAACATCGGCCGTATGGGTGTGCGTGGAGGCAGGCGACCACATAATCGCCGGAAAAACACTATACGGATGCACGTTCGCATTCATGGAGCACGGACTGAAGCGCTACGGCGTTGACGTCACGTTCGTTGACATGCGCGACACAAAGGCCGTCGAGAAGGCAATGCGCCCCAACACGAAACTGGTTTACGTGGAGACACCGGCAAACCCGAACATGCACGTTGCCGACATCGAGGCCATCGCAGAGATCGCACACCGCCAGGAGGGATGCCGCGTGATGGTGGACAACACGTTCTGCACGCCTTACCTGTGCCGCCCGCTGGAGCACGGCGCAGACATGGTGGTGCACTCGGCGACGAAGTTCCTTAACGGACACGGGGACGTAATAGCCGGATTCGTGGCAGGAACGAAGGAATACACCGACCAGGTAAGGCTCGTCGGCGTGAAGGACCTGACCGGCTCGGTGCTCGGCCCGTTCGAGGCTTTCCTCATCAACCGTGGCCTCAAGACACTGCACGTGCGCATGGACCGTCACTGCGAGAACGCACAGAAAGTGGCGGAATACCTCGAGAAGCACCCCAAGGTGGAGAGCATAGCATACCCGGGGCTAAAGAGTTTCCCGCAGTATGAGCTGGCAAAGAAATACATGAAGAAGCCTGGCTCGATGATCGCGTTCGAGGTGAAGGGCGGACTGGAGGCCGGACGCACGCTGATCAACAGCGTCCACCTCTGCTCGCTGGCGGTCAGCCTCGGCGACACGGAGACGCTCATCGAGCACCCGGCATCAATGACACACTCGCCATACACACCGGAGGAGCGTGCGGCATGCAACATATCGGAAGGACTCGTGCGCCTCTCCGTCGGACTTGAGGATGCGGAGGACATCATAGCAGACCTCGACCAGGCGTTCAGGAAAATCTGACAAGCGGACACACACCGACAACAAATGCGGGATTGCATATGCAGTCCCGCATTTGTTTTTTGCAACGCCGGCCATACGCATGGCGCAGCAACGGCGCGTCACGGCGCAAACGCTATCCTCCACCGTGACGTTTTGCCCTCTGCTCGCGGTACTTGGCCTTCTGCATGGCAGACCCGCTGCCGTGGGCCCCGGTAAAATATTTCTTCTTCTTGGCCTTGGTCCTCACCTTACCATCGGCAGACTTCTTCTGGCCGCCCTTGCCGAAGTTGATGCCGTTCATCAATATATCATCGAAATCAGACATGGATTATCTTAATTATAGGGTTAAACGCCAAATGGAATATGTGCCTCGTGCCGTAACCTCCGGCAATCAATGGTGGAACAGCCGCACGCCGGTGAAGGCGCAGGCTATGCCGTACTTGTCGCAAGTGGCTATGACATTGTCGTCGCGCACCGAGCCGCCTGCCTGCGCCACATACTGCACGCCGCTCTTGTGAGCGCGCTCGATGTTGTCGCCGAAGGGAAAGAAGGCGTCGCTGCCGAGCGAAACGCCGGAAAGCCGCCCGAGCCATTCCCTCTTCTCCTCGCGCGTCAGCGGCTCGGGCCTTTCCCTGAAGAACATCTGCCACGTCCCGTCGCGCAGCACGTCGCCGCCCTCGTCACCGACATACAGGTCTATCGTGTTGTCGCGGTCGGCGCGGCGGATGCCATCCACGAATGGCAGCGACATCACTTTCGGGTGCTGCCTCAGCCACCACACGTCGGCCTTGTTGCCGGCCAGGCGCGTGCAGTGGATCCTGCTCTGCTGGCCAGCCCCGATGCCTATTGCCTGCCCGTCCTTGACGTAGCACACCGAGTTGCTCTGCGTGTACTTCAGCGTCACGAGGGCTATGACGAGGTCGCGGCGGGCCTCATCGCTGAATGTCTTGTTGCGCGTCGGCACGTTAGCGAACAGCGCGGGGTCGTCGAGGCGCACGTCATTGCGGCGCTGCTCGAACGTTACCCCGAAGCACTGCTTCCTCTCCACCTGTGCCGGAGCGTAATCCTGGTCAATCCTTATCACGTTGTAAGTCCCCTTGCGCTTGCCGCGCAGTATCCGCAGTGCCTCTTCTGTGAAGTCCGGTGCTATCACGCCGTCGCTCACCTCGCGTTTCAGCAGTGTCGCCACGGCGGCGTCGCAGGTGTCGCTCAGTGCCACGAAGTCGCCATACGAGCTCATGCGGTCGGCGCCGCGCGCCCTTGCGTAGGCACAGGCTATCGGCGACAACTCGATGTCAAGGTCGTCTACGAAGTATATCTTCCTCAGCGTGTCGTCCAGCGGCAGCCCGATGGCGGCGCCTGCCGGCGAGACGTGCTTGAACGACGCTGCGGCAGGCAGTCCCGTCGCGGCCTTCAGCTCGCGCACCAACTGCCACGAGTTCAGCGCGTCGAGGAAATTGATGTAGCCCGGGCGGCCGTTCAGCACCTCAATGGGCAGTTCGCCCTCCTCCATATAAATGCGCGACGGCTTCTGGTTGGGGTTGCAGCCGTATTTCAATGCCAATTCCTTCATCTTCGATATTTTTTTCTTTGAATTATACTGGGTGCGAAATTAATAATAAAATGTGAAAATCACGACAATTATCACCTAAATCCTCATTTGGCGCCCAAGTTTTACACAGACAACGGTCTTACGGCTTTCAATCCGGCATCAACAAGAACGCAAATTCGCCGTGATTGGTCACCAAATACGCCGTGATTGGTCACCAAACACGCCGTATTTGCGATGCAAAACCGCCGTATTTGCCGCGCGTGAAAGTGCAAATGGCACTGCATTTTAATATTATTTGAGCAAAATGCGAAACTTGTCAAGAAGACAGCTTATACGCCGGCTGCCGAAACGGCCGTAGGCGTTTCCGCATGTCTTGCGACCTGGGCGCGTGGCATTTGCGGACTATCATTTCCCGGCAGGGGCTACGGCTTTCCACAGCAGGGCAGCGACTGTGCCGCCGGCGGCTGGCCCGACGATGAATATCCACAGTTGTGCCAGCGGCGCGCCGCCGCTGAATATTGCCGTGCCTAACGAGCGCGCCGGATTGACCGATGCGCCGGTGTAGCGCGCGCAGCATAGGCTGACGACGACATACGCGAATCCCACGGCAAGCCCTGCCGCGCTGTCCGTCGCGCCACCGGCCCTGGAAGTCGCGCCGAGGAAGACGAACACCAAAACGCATGAGCACACCGCCTCGGCAAGCAGCCCTGCCGGAACGGGAAAAGTGGCTGCGCCGTTGCCGCGCAGGCAGTTCGCGCCGATGTCTGTCATGCCCGTAGAGGCGGCAAGCGCGCAGAGTATCGCGGCAGCGGCAATGCCGCCCGTGGCCTGCGATACGATGTACATGGCGGCGTCTTTTCCGCCGATGCGGCCAGACAGGAACGCGCCCGTGGTGACAGCCGGATTAATGTGGCAGCCGGAGATGCCGCCTATGGTGCAGGCAAGCGCGGTGAAAGCAAGGCCGGACGCGAGCGCGGTGCAGATTAACGCAACCGGCGCCCCCCTGTGCTATTGCTTTTTACGCCATTTTTGTATTAATTTTGCATAAAACATTCTTCATTAATAATTCTTTTTGTTAATTTTGCAGAGCAATTATAATGTAGCCAAGCGACTTTGGCTCGTTTAAAATTGCGGTAAGTAGTAAACTGATTGTTTCTACAACAAAAAATGGTGCTATTAATTCGGGAGAGATAAGGTTTTCTGATTTTAAATCAGCTGTAAAAAAGATCAACAAGGAACAATAAGCATATGAGGGTTCTTTTATTTACAGCCCTTTTTGTATGGAATACTGCAATTAGGGCTCAAACTGCAAAACTGACAGATATGGGAACATATTGGATGTTTAATTCATATGTAGGCATAGCCATGCCTGATGGAAATTTCTTATATCAATATCCTTCTTATATGTTCCCTCTTCCTAAAACATTGAAATGGTATACGGAAATGCCTGGGAAATTAATGTTTATATTGGACAAGAAACAGGCTATTTTTGTGGAAATCGTTAATGCCGAAATACTAAGTGATACGACATATATTCCTTCCGAAGATTTTATGACAGATTTTATATCCGAAAAATTCTCTTATCTCCGACATGAAAGAAATTATAAATACATACCTTCTCTTTTGGAGAAAATAGATTATCATAAGAAGGGCTATTGTTTGTTGCAACAAAATAATTGTAGGATATTATTATTTAATTTCCAAAAGTCCAATCTTACCAAGACTCTCAATTTGTTGCGAAGTATACAGGTACAAAAGGAATGATATTTATAAATTATTATAAAGTATAATCATTACCCGTAACTATTCAGCAATAGCCATAGACCATCTCCCATCCTACAATGATAGGATTGTGCTGATGGCATTGAGTTGTGATTGATGGTTCTTCCAAGCAATGTCTTGTATGATTTCACCTCTTCGGTTAGAAGTTCTTGAAATTCCTTTTTATCCATATTTCGAACATTATTTGAGCAAAATGCGAGACTTGTCAAGAAGACAGCTTATACGCCGGCTGCCGAAACGGCCGTAGGCGTTTCCGCATGTCTTGCGACCTGGGCGCGTGGCATTTGCGGACTATCATTTCCCGGCAGGGGCTACGGCTTTCCACAGCAGGGCAGCGACTGTGCCGCCGGCGGCTGGCCCGACGATGAATATCCACAGTTGTGCCAGCGGCGCGCCGCCGCTGAATATTGCCGTGCCTAACGAGCGCGCCGGATTGACCGATGCGCCGGTGTAGCGCGCGCAGCATAGGCTGACGACGACATACGCGAATCCCACGGCAAGCCCTGCCGCGCTGTCCGTCGCGCCACCGGCCCTGGAAGTCGCGCCGAGGAAGACGAACACCAAAACGCATGAGCACACCGCCTCGGCAAGCAGCCCTGCCGGAACGGGAAAAGTGGCTGCGCCGTTGCCGCGCAGGCAGTTCGCGCCGATGTCTGTCATGCCCGTAGAGGCGGCAAGCGCGCAGAGTATCGCGGCAGCGGCAATGCCGCCCGTGGCCTGCGATACGATGTACATGGCGGCGTCTTTTCCGCCGATGCGGCCAGACAGGAACGCGCCCGTGGTGACAGCCGGATTAATGTGGCAGCCGGAGATGCCGCCTATGGTGCAGGCAAGCGCGGTGAAAGCAAGGCCGGACGCGAGCGCGGTGCAGATTACCGCAACCGGCGCACACCCCGTGCAGGCAAGCGACATGTGCGTGCCACAGCACATAAGCACAAGCATCATCGTGCCGAGCGCCTCTGCCAAATATTTCTTCATCTGACTGGTTTTTTATTTAACGTGATGCAAATATAATCTTTTTATTTTTAGGAAGCAAGCAACATCACGAAAAATCTTTTTATAAAGGAATACCACGCAACGTTCCACAAGAACGGTTCAGGGAATAAAAAAAGGAGTACCGCTGTACTCCAACCTTGTTAACCTTAAATCTAATACTATGAAAAACATGGTGCAAAAGTAATCACTTTATCATTTTCCCACAAACATTATTGTAACAAAATGTTACCAGATGTCGCTTTATTGATTTATATCAAGTATTATGACCTAACCGCACCTTTCACTTTGTTGCAATATTCGTGATATTGGTTACTATTTGACAAAAACATAAATCGCGCGTCATTCGTTGAGAATGCGTTTCAGGAGATATGTCGCATTCTGGTTCTTTGCCACCCCGGGGGTTATTTTATAACTGTATGTCACTCCCTCACCGAGCTTTATCTCAAAGCAGTGGTTGTGGAAGCGGCCGCTGCCCTCCGCCATTCGGGACAGCTCGAGGTCGTGGGTGGCTATCACTCCGCTAACGGGAAGTTTGCTGACGGCCTCGAGGAACATGCGTGAGCCGTTGAGCTTGTCCAAAGAGTTGGTTCCCTTGAGTATCTCGTCGAGTATTATCAGCGTGCAGGGCGGATTTTCCCTGACGCTGTCGAGCAGCAGGCGGAGGCGAATGAGTTCGGCGTTGAAATAACTTATGCCGTGCTGCAGGTCGTCGGTGGCGCGCATCGACGTGAAAAGGTTGAACATGCAGACTTTCATCTCACTGGCAAACACCGGCATTCCTGCCATCGCGAGGACATAGTTGACGCCTATTGCGCGCAGGAAAGTGCTTTTGCCAGCCATGTTGGCGCCGGTTATGATGTAGTAGTTGCGGTGGGCTATGGTGAAATCGTTCTGTACGGCGTCATCTCCGAGGAACGGATGCCACAGTCCGCGTGCCTCAAAGCACACGCCGCCGCTATCGGTGACAGCGGGGCTGCACGCCTCCGGATGGTCATAGGCAAACGTCGACATGGATACGAGCGCGTCGGTCTCGGCGATGGTGTCAATCCACTTCCCCACCCTTCCGGCGTGGCGCGAGTGCCACTTGCAGTAGCGGCGCACAAGGAAGAAGTCGCTCATAAAGAGAATGTTGAAAACCACCATGCCGAGGATATTGCCACGGCGGTCGTAGCCATCGAGTATGCCCCGCAGCTCGCTGAATGCCGCGAGGGCATCGCCGCCGCCCCTTAAATCGCGCTGGAGCGAAACGAGCCGCCCGCTGCGGAAGCGCACATCGCACACGAGCCGCACGAGCGGCACATACCTGTCCAGCGCACGGAGCAGCCTCTCGCCATTGCCGCTTATGCTGCGCAGTGGTCTGGCGGTGATGCCGATGGCCACGCCCAGCTGCACGACAGCCCACAGGGTGGGCACCGACGACGGCAGGCCACCGAATACGGAAAGTAATATCGAGGCATAGAGGCCGGCGATGGAAAGGAAAACGAACACGAGGCATGGTGCTGAGGAGAAGCACCGGGGAACGGCAACTGGCATTGGATTGCCATCAGGCAGGCACACCGGGGGGATTTCCGCCGAGGCGTTGCAGTTCCACTCGGCTCGCCACTGCTCCATTCCCGACATCTCGGCGATTGCCTGCCGTCGGTTCATAACCGTTTCCTTGTCCTTTGGAAGGACGGAAAGGTATCTTGCAAGACGCTGCTTTCCGCCCGGAGTAACACAACGGCAGACGCGCTGGAAAAGCGAACCGCGCCCGAACATGTCGAGGTCGCAGGTGAACGGGTGCGACGTATCGGAAAACCGCGAGCCGTCATCGAAGGATGAGAAGTTGCCCTCCATTGCCTCCACCTCCTTTATATAATACGCGCGGAGAGCCTCAAGATGTTCCGTGGCGCGCATGTTTCTGGTGTCGAGACGCCTGACGACGGCATAAGCGAGCAGCATTGCGATGCCGGCACACAGCAACGGGGCGCGCAGCCCACCCGACGCCCACGCCACGAAAGCTGCCATGGCAGTACAGAACGCCACCAACTCACCGGCAACGAAAAGCCGGTTGCGCGTCTTTCCCGCGCGTATCGCGGAAGCAAGCCGCAACACGTTCTCACCATACAATCTCTTTATATCGTTCCTCTTTTCATTCATTTCCGATGCAGATGTTTATTATTATGCCAGATATTGGCAAAAAAAAAGGAGTACCGCCGTACTCCAACCTTTTGTTAACCTTAAATCTAATACTATGAAAAACACGGTGCAAAGGTAGCTGTTATCGCACACAGTTGCAAACATTGCAATGGGTTAATGGGTGACTTTGCCGTTTTCTTGACATAAGTCAACCGCCTGCGGTAAATGTAGCATGTTGTACGAGGTATGTGTAAGTGTGGGATTTCCAACTCACTGCAAACAGACGGCGTGCGTCGGCGACAGGCAAAATAAAAAGTGACAGGCAGAAGAAGTTGGAACAAAACATTTACCTTGACTTCGGCTCGTACATATAAACAACGAATACCATGACGCGGAATACGGGATCGCATTTAAAGCCAAATCGGCAATTAGAGCCCGAACTGATTGTGCCCGACTTGGGCTAAACACACATTCACAAATCCAGCACGCAGCATTAACAAGTTTTGCAAATCCTTAATTTTCAATAAAATAACACGGCAAGGGTTGTCGCTCTGTAATTTTGTTATTACATTTGCAGCGCACAAAATGAAATAAAAGATAGTGATAACCCGGCAAAACGACTACCGGAAATGCTTATGAGGAAGACGTTACAAGGCTGGAAAAAGAAAGAAATTATGAGGAAAATAATAAGCATCGCAATCATCATGCTGACAATGTGCGTCACAAACATTGCCGCACAGGAAAAGGGCATCGCGAGTTACTACGGACTGAAGGCGAACGGACGGAACACGTCAAGCGGAGAGAGGCACGACTCCTACGACCTCGTATGCGCCCACAAGAAATACCCGATGGGCACGAAACTCAAAGTGACAAACCTGAAAAACGGAAAGAGCGTGGTTGTGAGGGTCAACGACAGAGGCCCGTATGCAAGAGGATGGATCGTTGACCTGTCATGGCGGGCGGCAAAGGAAATCGGAATACTCGCACAGGGAGTGGCAAAGGTCATCGTGGAGGTGATAAAGGACGAAAAGGAAAAAGTTAATAAGAAACAATAAACGGAAACCGTTGTTTGCGCTCCTTTTTAACAAAAAGTAAGTTATGGGATAAAAAAAATCCGCTTTTACTTGTACAGTTCAAATAAAACGAGTAATTTTGCTGCACCTACTTTACAAAGTGGATATATTAAACCTATATATTTTATAAATACTATGGAAGTAAAGAAAATAATCCAAGCCCTGGAGCAGAAGCATCCGGGCGAGTCGGAGTACTTGCAGGCAGTGCAGGAAGTGCTCGAGTCAATCGAAGAAGTTTACAACCAGCATCCTGAGTACGAGGAGGCCAAGATTGTGGAGAGAATGGTTGAGCCAGACCGCATCTTCACATTCCGTGTGAACTGGGTTGACGACAATGGTGAGGTGCAGACAAACCTCGGCTACCGCGTTCAGTTCAACAGCGCGATAGGCCCGTACAAAGGTGGTCTCCGCTTCCACAAGGCCGTCACTCCTTCAATGCTGAAGTTCCTCGGCTTTGAGCAGACATTCAAGAACGCGCTCACAACGCTCCCGATGGGTGGCGGCAAGGGCGGTTCCGACTTTGACCCGGTTGGCAAGTCAAACGCTGAAATCATGCGTTTCTGCCACGCATTCATGCTCGAACTGGTTCACTGCATCGGTCCGGATCAGGACATCCCGGCAGGCGACGTTGGCGTTGGCGGCCGTGAAATCGGCTTCCTCAACGGCATGTACCAGAAACTGACACGCGAGTACCACACTGGCGTACTCACCGGCAAGGGTCTGACATGGGGTGGCTCAATATTCCGTCCGGAAGCAACAGGCTACGGCGCACTCTATTTCACAGAGCACCTCCTGAAGAAGGCAGGCAAGGACATCAAGGGCAAGAAAATCGCCATCTCCGGCTTCGGCAACGTGGCTTGGGGCGCTGCGCAGAAAGCAACCCAGCTCGGTGGCAAGGTAATCGCAATCTCAGGGCCGGACGGCGTATGCGAGCTCCCCGGCGGAATGACGGAAGAGATGAACGCATACATGCTCGAGATGCGCGCTTCCAACCGCAACAAGGTTGAGGACATGGCAACGAAATTCCCAGGAAAGGCAAAGTTCACCCCGGGCAAGAAGGCATGGAGCATTCCTTGCGACATCGCTCTCCCGTGCGCATTCCAGAACGAGCTCAGCGAGGACGACGCAAAGGAACTGAAGGCCAACGGCTGCTGGTGCTGCTGCGAGGTTTCCAACATGGGCTGCCAGCCAGGCGCAATCCACTACTTCCAGAATAACGGCATCCTCTTCGCTCCGGGCAAGGCAGTGAACGCTGGTGGCGTTGCAACATCAGGTCTCGAAATGACACAGAATGCAGCTCACCTGAGCTGGTCTGCTGAAGAGGTCAACAGCAAGCTCCACTGGATCATGCAGAGCATCCACGAGCAGTGCGTCAAGTTCGGCACACAGCCAGACGGCAGCGTGGACTATGTAAAGGGCGCAAACATTGCCGGCTTCATGAAGGTTGCACAGGCAATGATGGAACAAGGAATTGTGTAAAATGCACTCTATATTCTAAATGTTTTTAATTCAAGTCCGAGCCGGTCGTGAGATTGGCTCGGATTTTTGCTTCCAACGCTCAAACCTTGCTGCCATTTCTTGAAAGGCACAGCAGTACATCGCCCTCCTCAAGCACAAGCTTGCCATTCGGGACGATTATGCTCTTCCCGCGCTTAACCATGACAACAAGAACCCCGCTTGGAATGTTCATTTCAGAAAGTTTGTTGCCCACAGCCAACATCTCTTCCGTAAGCACTACCTCGTTCAGCTGCGAATCCAGTTCCTCCGGTATTTCCACGCCAAACTCATTGCCGGTTTTCTCCTCGGGCATATCCAAGTTCAACTTTCTTGCAAATAAGGAAATAGTCGTTCCCTGCACCGTAAGGGAAACAAGTGTTATGAAAAAAACTATGTTGAAAATAATGGAAGAGCCCTCAACGTTGTGAATCAGAGGATAGGTTGCGAAAATTATTGGAACTGCGCCGCGCAGCCCCACCCAGGACAGGAAAACCTTGGCACGGACGGGCATTGACTTGTATGGGAGGAGACAAATGAAGACACTCAACGGGCGTGCGACAAGTATCATGAACACACCTATGGCGAGTGACACGATGCAGACACCAATCATCTCGGAAGGATTCACCAGCAGGCCGAGCGTTATGAAAAGCACAATCTGCAACAGCCAAGTAAGACCGTTAAGGAAGGTGGACATCTCCCTGCGGTATGACAAACGGCAGTTCCCCACGACAAGTCCTGCTATGTAAACCGCCAGGTAGCCATTTCCACGTAACATATCCGTAAGCGTGAAAGTGATGAAAACGATGCTTAACAGCAAAACAGGATACAACGAGGCATTCGGCAGGTTTATCCTGTTTATCAGCCAAACCCCAAGGCGTCCCGCCATATAGCCAAGTGCCCCGCCAACCAAGAACTGCTCGCCAAGGGTGAAAAGGAGGTGTGGGAAGGACATCTGCGTGCCGGAGACAATCACCTCCATAAGGGCAATGGTGAGCATGTACGCCATTGGGTCGTTGCTGCCGCTCTCCAGTTCCAGTATGGGACGCAGCCTGTTTTTCAGGCCTATCCCCTGGGTGCGCAACAAGTTGAACACGGATGCCGAGTCTGTCGACGACATAGTGGCGGCAAGCAACATAGACACCATGAGGGAGAGTTGTATGTCTATTGCAGACCACTCGGAAAGCGCGTATATAAAAGCCCCCGTGAGTGCCGTGGTGATTATTACCCCGAACGTGGAAAGCAATATCCCCGGGCCGATGATTGGCTTTATTTCCTTGAACTTGGTGTCCATGCCACCGGAAAACAGAATGACGCTAAGTGCGATCATCCCGATGAACTGGGCGTCTGCGGGGCTGTTGAAATACAGGCCGAGACCTTCGTTGCCAAAGGCAATGCCGGTAAAGAGGAACAGCAAAAGCGTTGGTATGCCGAAACGATAGCCCGTCTTGCTGATGACAATGCTCACCAGCACAAGAAAAGAGCCAAGTAAGAATATGTTCTCTGTAGTAAACGTAATCATCCTAAATTGTTTTGGAAATCAAGCGGGGTTCGAGCGTTCATGCACCTGGCACCCCGCTAAAATTCAGGCGCGCCGCAAATGGATTTACCGGCGGCTCGTGCGTACATCAAACTCGGTGAGGCGCGACGTGACCTGGTTGTCGCCCTGTACGGCACGGACACGGAAGCGGGCGGTGCCATCCTTCAGACGCTTGCCGGCCTGTACGGTGGCGGTGTATCTTATGCCACGGTTCGGGGCGATGCTCTCAACATGGATGGACGGTGAGATGTATATCTGCTTCGCGCCGGACACCTCCTCCACTATCGGCTGAACATCGTACAGCACATGGGATGAATTGTTATACACCTCGAAGATTACCTTGCTCGTCTCGCCGGCACGCAGCGTGTTGTCCCTGTCGTCGTCAACGAAACGGGCGTTGCGTATCTCCAGCTGTGGGTTGTAAGGTGCGCTCACGCCATTGTCGGCGCCATACATTGGGTCGTATGAGCGTGGAGCTGAAGCACTGTAATCACCATTGTAGTCCATGTCGTTGTAGTCGTAAATGCGGTCGTCGCCGCTGTTGGACGGGTCGAAAGTATAGCCCTTGCCGGCATCGCCGAAGCCATACATAGCGTCGTTGTTATCACTACCCTGCCGGCAATCCTTGCGATGGCTGCTGCCGGAACGGTCATACTGGTAGTCGTCGCTTGAGCGGCGGTCGCGCGCGTTGTCTATGCGTTCCAAGCGGGAGTCCTCATGGGCATGTCCCACAGCAGCGCCTACTGCGGCTCCGCCTGCCATTCCCACCAGTGTGCCTATGTCGCTGCCGCGCCATCCACCAGTTATACCACCAATGGCCGAGCCAATGACCGAACCAATTCCCGCACCCTGATAAGCGGAAACCCCAGTATTTGTCGTGCAACCGCTGAGCAATACAGCAGCTGGCAACAAAGCAAACAAAATCTTTTTCATAACTTTAACGCTTTTATCATGTTGAATTATACAATGAAAAAGGTTACCGTAAATGCAAGCCTCTTTCATTCGGAGCAAAGATATTAATTTTAAACGAAACGGGGAAATCATTTTCCCTATTTTAACATAGGGAAAACCCTATGTAACTATTCAGCGATAGCACTGCACCCTTAATCCACGATTGAAATATACAGCAA
>URLI01000030.1 GCA_900548585.1 uncultured Prevotella sp.
ATATTCCTTTCTTCCTTTACAGGCTTATGAAATTATGTGCATGAGGGGAGAGAGGATGCAACTGGGTTTTACGACTGACCCGATGTTCCTTTCCTTATTACAAATGAACAGCATTTCACGGCAACTCGCAAACGCCATTTTCATGCGCTTGCGAGATGTCTTCTATCATGAGGGATGCCGTATATGCCTTTACCTGCCACTTAAATTGCCTACTCCTCGGCGATACTCCATAGGCGTTATGCCGTACGCCTTCTTGAAGGCAGAGTGGAAATTGGGAGCATGCTCAAAACCGCATCGTTCGGCGATGTCCTCAATCGTCAGTCCTGGTTTGCTCTCCAATAGGTTTCGCGCCAGCCGCATCTTTATCTTCAGCATATAGGTGGCGGGAGAGTCGCCAGTGATGGTCACGAGTTTCCGGTGGAGCTGTCGGGGACACATGTTTAGTTTATCAGCCAGCGCGTTCACATTCAACTGATGTTTGTCTAAGAGTTGATAAATGGAATCGACCGTCTTAGCAAGAAAGCGACGCTCCGTATAGGTGAGGGTTTGCTTCTTGTCCGTGTCGTTGTCATTACTGAACTTTTCACGCAGACGGCGATGGCGTTCGAGCAGCTTCTCCACTCGTGTGTGCAGCTCATCGGGATTGAAAGGCTTTGCGAGATAAGCATCGGCTCCTGCCTCCAGTCCCTTGATGCGCTCTTCCTCCGTGATCTTCGCCGTGACGACGATTATGGGAATGTGGTCGGTTATTCCGTTGCCGCGTACTTGCCGGCACACTTCCAGTCCGTCCATGCCGGGCATCATCAGGTCAGTAATGATAAGGTCGGGCACTAAGTCGAGTGCTTTTTCTAATCCTTGTGTTCCGTTTTCAGCGTAGGCTACGGCATATCTGTAGGCAAAATGTGCGCCGATGTAGGCTGCGATATCGCGGTTGTCCTCAATGATGAGCAGTCGGCACTTGTCGTCGCCGTTGTCGCTGTCGACGAGTGTGGGGGCGGTTTCGGGAAGCAATGGTGCGTTGGTGGGGATTCTGTCGTCCGCTTTGCGCTTGATGTCGTTGTGTATGGGTATTGTGATGTGGAAGGTGGTGCCTTTTCCGGGTGTGCTCTCGACGTGTATATTTCCTTTGACTGTGTCTATGATCTGTTTGACGAGTGCCAGTCCCACGCCTGTACCGATGTTCTGGGTGTCGCTTTTACCCTGGAAGAATGGCTCGAAGATATGGATGCGGGTCTCTTCGTCAATTCCTTGTCCGGTGTCAGCCACATCGATATGCAATCTGTCGTCCTTACGCCACGCAGTGACATTCACCTTGCCGTATTCGGGAGTGAACTTGAATGCGTTGGATAAAAGGTTGCCTATAACCTTGCTCACATAGTCTGGCACGAAGTCCATCACCACTTCTTCCTTGGGCATGAACTGCAGGTCGATGTTGCGGCTATAGGCATAGTTGCGGTAGGTTTCCACAATCATCGTGAGCTGCACGATGATGTCACCGTTAATCCAATCGGGATTGCCCACCTCCGACTTGATCTTAGATATGTCCAAGAGCTGATTAATGAGCGCGAGCAAGCCCTTGCCGTGCCGCTCAATGGTCTGAGCCTTGCTCTTTACCCCCCCTCCAGGGGCGTTCTGTATCTCATAGCTCATTCCGAGAATGACGGTGAGTGGAGTTCTGAACTCGTGTGTGATGTTGGTGAAGAAGTCCTCGCGCAGAGCCGACAGGCGTTTCAGTGCCAAGTGGTTGCGTCGGTGAATGCGTTGGATGTAGAGGAAAGTGGCGAGTGTACCTATCAGCACAGCCAAGACGAACACGAAGACGGCATTGCCGATATGACGTGCCGTCCTCTCCTGCTCCAGTTTCAACCGCGCCTCGCCCATTTCTCTTTCCTGTCGATTGTGCTCAATGTTAAGGATCGTGTTCTGTATGCTGTTCACCTTCTCCATGTCGAGCATACGATTTTGCATAGCTGTGGCTTGCTCGTAGGATGCCAATGCCGAGCGGTAATCATCGGTATTCTTATAGTGCTTATAATATAAGGTGTGTATTTCTGCCAGATGCTTGGGCGACTTGATAGTCTCTGCCATCTGCCTCGCTTTGTCGAGATAGCTCATCGCCTTGGCGTCGTTGCCCATCGCATTGTGGATGCCGGCAAGAGCGATAAGTGAGTTCAGCGCGTGCCATACGTCATTGGAGGTCTGCATCATTCTGTATGCCTCCTCGTACTCTGCAGAAGCTTTGTCATATTCCTTAGCTTTTTCATAAAGCGATCCGTAATAGGTGTGGCATAGCGATATGCCAAGATCACTGCCCGATTTCTTATTAAGCTCCATCGACTTGCGATAATATACCCATGCCGAATCCGTCTGCCCACGATGCTCGAAGATAGAGCCGAGGTTTGCGTAGTTGATGGCCTGACCCAGGTCACTGTGCAGTTGCTGCTCGCCTTTCAGAGCCATTCGCAGCACGCTATCTGCCAGCTCGTAGCTGCCCAGCGACATATATACGTTGCCCAGTCCGTTGAGCGACACCACGCGGTTCTTCTTAGCCATGAATGTTGTGTCGGCGCACTCCTCGCTCAGTTTCCACGCACGGTAATGATACGCTTGCGCCACATCGAGTACACCCATACGGCGGTAGTCGGTACCGATATTGTTCAGAGCCTGTACCCATTCCAGCGTGTCGCCGAGGACCTCAACCTGACGCAGCCCCTCGCTGTGGATACGCAGTGCCTCCTCGAAACGGCTCTCATTGCGCAGCTGCTTGCCCAACTCTCGCAGAGCTACGACGCTGCCGAGCCTGTCTCCCTTACTTTCCAATCGCTTTTGCAGAATGGCAAGCGAGTCCGTGCCAAGTGTGGCGCGCACAAGGTTGTCTGCCGCCTCGCGGTCGTCCTTAGTGATTTGTGTGGGACTCTTCTCGCAGGCAACAAGCAGGAGACAGATGGAAACAAACCATGAGAATACGCCTAACTGCCACCGCACCTCTTTCATAAATGCCCAAAAAGTCATAGTGGACAGCAAAGGGGCTTGAAAGTCTCGTTTGTAGTTCTGCATAGATATAGTATTTTGTCTGTATTTATGGGTGAACACCTTATGTCAACAAGGATTTGCGCCGAGGGTCATCTTTCCACTCGCGCAACTGTCTATGTCGCTTTTGAAATAGGTCTTATATTTTTTCATGATTGTCTATAATAGCCGAATAACACGCAAAAATACAAATAAATCTAATAACTCAGTTAAAAAGATGAAAGTTTTTTCGTAAATCTATATAAAAAACAATTTTGTATGATACCAAAGCGGAAATAGAACGCACTTGTGCAGCGGAAGTAAAAGACGAGAAAACCTGCCTTTAGTCACTAAAATGCTCATTTCTTAAAACATGTAAAACTATTCATGGGTTTATTATGAATATCAGCGAGTTACAGACCTAAAATGTCCGATGAGAATAATCGGGCAGATGAAAAATGTCCGATTATAATAGTTTTTTGTCCGATTATAATAGTCTATTCTCTGCGTTTCACCTTTAATTTTGTAACAGAAAACATAAAAACCATGAACAAGACAGAAAGAAAAACACATACGGAAGGTCAATGGCACAAGTCAACCGAGGCGCAGCAATTCTCGGAAGACCGAGAACAACTGCTTGAAACCATCCGCGAGATGATGGACAATGAGTTCGAGCGACACGGAATCGCTCTTCCCGACAGTAATCCAACTGACAACATGGGAACGGGACCTCCCAAAGACAGACCAGAGGCTGCCACCGGCTACAAAGCGTCCCGCCGCACACTTTGGCAGCGCATCGTGAGCCTGTTCTCCTTCTGCGCCGCCCTGACCTCGCTTGACCTAAAGAACTTCAACACCGAAAACGTAACCAACATGTATAGCATGTTCTACAAGTGTAACGCCCTGACGTCGCTTAACCTATCAAGCTTCAACACCGCGAAGGTGACCACCATGGAGACTATGCTCTACGAGTGTACCGCCTTGACCACCATCTATTGTGATGACGACTGGGCGCGGAGCGGAATAAACTCGAACGTAATGTTCTCAGGCTGCACTTAACTCAAAGGTGCCGTACCATACGATGGCAGTAAGGTGAATATTGAGATGGCGAATCCAACCACGGGATACTTCACCAAGACAGCTGCCACCAGTATCATCTCGCCAACAATCAACATGACTGCCAAAACGCGCGGCATCTACACCATGCAGGGCGTGAAGATGCAAGGCGAATTCGACAGTCTGCCTGCCGGCATATATATCGTCGACGGAAGAAAAGTGGTGAAGCATTGATATTTATAATAAGGTGTATAGTACAAACCCCAATATAATATAAGGCTGTCCGGTAAAACTTTTATTAATTTCCAATATTAGGGCTGACACTTCTCACGAGGTATCAGCCCTTTTGGTTATCATTGTATTTGCAAAAAATTAAGCCATGAGCAAAGAGACATGTTCACCCCGAATCGGTCGTTAGGACGCGAGATGTCCACTTTTTCTATTTGCATTATGCTATTCTTCATCTTTGCGTCTTCTTTTGACTCTTTTCCTCCACCTTCTTGGTTGTTTAGCCCGCTAAACGCCCTCGAAGCTAAATAGACTAAAAGAATATTGCAAATATCGATTAACAAACATGCTATAGCGCCTTATATTACCCATGTAAATATTAAACCAGAGTCTGATTATTTACATAATAACATCAATAACTGACAGAATAATAATTTATAGTCTAAATTTTGTCACATTTATACATAATTAACGCATACTATCGTCTAAGGTCTGAAATAAGTTGTTATATTTGCAACGAAATTTCAATAAATATCAGACGTAATTATGTTATTGTCAGCCAAATTTGAAAACATTTACTCGTTTAACGAGGAAACACGTATCTTGTTCACAGCAAGCAAGAGCGACCAACTGCCGTTGCAAGTGTCACGTGCAGAAAAGCGGGATGATATATCTGTGCTCCGTATGGGATTGATTTATGGTGCCAATGCTTCCGGAAAGTCAAACATCATCAAATGCTTGGCTATTATCAAGGATTTTGCCTTAAATGGTTGGAGCACCCTCAAATATAATTATTTCAAGATGACAGATGAACCCAAAGAGCGTTCGAGTATCGAAGTGGAGTTTAAGGTAGACAAGCAGTTCTTTGCTTACGGAATAGCTTTCTCTAAAGGCGGTTTGCTTGAGGAATGGCTATATAAGACTGGCAGCCGCTATGACACCATGATCTTTGAGCGTAAACGCAATGGTGACAGTTGGAATAATAATATTGTATCTGAGTTCACAAAAGGTGATGATGGACAATTCTTGAAGTTCTTGATTGACGGCACACCTACCAAGGGTACTTTCTTAAGTGAGTATATTAAGCGTAACGGAAAGGGAATAGATGCGATTAAATCTGCTCGTAAATGGTTTGAGAATCTAAACATCATCTTCCCCAATACACATAGAACAGATTTCCCATTCCGAGTTGTGAACGACACTCAGTTCAGAACTGTGATGCGCGAACTGCTAAATTATTTTGGAACAGGCATCTCAGACCTTCGCCGCGTAGAGTCTAAGCCTGAAGAATTGGGCATTCCCGATGAAATCCGACAAAAGATAGAGGAAAGTCTTGAAGGTAAAGGCTCCGAAATGGGTGTGGTGCTTCACAATGAGAAACGCTTCATCTTTGCTGAAAAAGACAAGTCGAAGAATCTGAAGTGGTATGAGCTTAAAACCATCCACAAGAAAGAAGGCAGCGGCTCGGACTATATATTCGAAATGTTCGAAGAGTCTGATGGCACGTCACGCCTGTTCGACTTCATTCCAATGCTTATAGATATGCGTGCTAATGATGCAGTCTATTTGATTGACGAGGTTGACAGGAGCTTACACCCAATGTTGACATTGAAATTGTTGGAGATGTACAACAGTTTGCTTAGAAGCGATTCACATATTCAGTTAATCTGCACCACACATGAATCGAATATACTTTCTACCGCCCCTATCCGTCAGGATGAAGTCTGGTTTGTAGAAAAGGACAAAAGAGGAGAAAGCCATTTGTCTTCACTATGTGAGTACAAGCCAAGAGTGAATGTACAGAAAGGTTATTTGAATGGTCGCTATGGAGCAATTCCATTCTTTGGTGAACTGAATAATATACATTGGGACGATGCGAAGCAGGAATAGTTTGATGCGCGAACGTTGCGAGGCATTTCGTGACGCTCGCCTTATAGTCATAGCCTCCGAAGGCAAAGACACGGAGCGGATCTATTTCAAGGCATTAGCCAAAGAATATACTAATCCGCGCGTACACGTGCATATATTAGAACGGGGCAAAAATGAACAGAACAACTCCAGTCCAGAACATGTATTAAAACAACTCAATGACTACAAAAGCCAATATGAGTTAGAGGCGGATGACGAACTCTGGTTAGTAATAGACAAAGACCGCTGGACAGAGGCTATGTTGTCTTGTGTAGCCAGGGAATGTTCGCATGAAGTTGCCATGTACATGGCTTTAAGTAATCCTTGTTTCGAGCTATGGCTTTTATTGCATATAGAAGATGCAGCATCGCTGTCACCCGAAGAACAGAAGCAGTGGGTGCAGAATCGCAGAAAGTCTAAAAATACCGATCCATATTTGAAGGTGCGATTGCGTCAGAAGATAGGTTCTTACCATGAGTCATCCTACGATGCATTAACTCTGATAGCTCATATAGAAGACGCGTTAGAGCGAGCAAAGGCATTAGATAAGAATCCTACTGACCGTTGGCCGCAAACTCTCGGTACGCGAGTATACCTATTGGCTAAGAGTGTGATGAATAGGAAATAATTTGGGTCAGTCGTAAAACCCAGTTGCACCCCTCTCCCCTCATGCACATAATTTCATAAGCCTGTAAAGGAAGAAAGGAATATCCGTTACTCCCCTGTACTGTGCCCTGAAGGCTTTGACTTTTGCGTTGAAGGATTCAGCATTGGCATTTTTGTAGTTTGGAACTGCTCATTGCTGCTTCACGTGCCAGTTCGGGAATGCTCGGTACGTTGTTCAAACTTTGTAAAATCTGACGACGGACTCGGAAGACAGCCTCCACATCGTTCAAGTTCAAGTTGGAAAGAGATTTTACCTCCGAACGTTTTTCGAGTTTTTCAAGGAATATCGTCAGCAATTCTATTGCCTTTCCATGCAAATGGAGGGGATAGAAAGGCGCATCGCTTTTGGCTGTGGTCTTGATGTCATCCAATACTCGTTGCATAGCAGGTGTGATGGTCTCGAAGAGATAAAAAGACTTGTCCGACCGAAGCAACCGACCGATGTAGGTTTCGTGAGCCGTATCCATTTGCTCTATCCAATCCTTGTTGAAGGTTTATGTGATGTTCTCATACTGCCGTTTGGGAGCGAAAGTCCATTCCGTAGGGATATTGCTTGAAGGCATAAAGATACCGTCGAGCGTGTCCACCCCGTCCGTTTTCGTGCTTGTGCCGATAATCTGTTCGTGCTTATGCTCGTTGATATAGAACATCACAGGAATCCATTTCGAGTTTTCCACCGAACGGCGCACCATTGTCATCGATTCGTATGACACGAAACTGATGTAGGTCAATGTGAGCCATGACAACGGGTAGTATTGCTTGAAAAAGCCGCTGCCCACTGAGGGCGGAACGGCAAAACCATTATCCGTTACCGATGTGCCGAATTGCTCAGCAACCATCTCCATCCAATCTTCTGACTTATTGATTGCACAAAATTCTATTATCATTTAGAAAATCTGAGGAATTTGAATTTTCTAGGAGCCTTTTCCAACTTTAACTCTTTTCGCAAATTCTCCCTAAGTAAGATTAATAATTTTAATGCTGAACTTTCTTTGTTTCTTGCAATATCTTCAGCTAATTGCTGTGCTAGTTCAATTTGCTGTTTTGTCCCAAAAAGTTGAATGTCTGCAATCGCAGTTTCTATTTCCGTATTATATCTATTGTCTTTTCTGTTGGATGCTTTTTCTAACTTTCCCCATGCTTGAATTAAGTATTCTATTGTAACTTCTTTCTTCTTGATTTGGGTGTTTTGACGAATAGCAAGGATATAGACTACTATCCAGCCAATAACTGTGATTATACATTGGATTATTAAATCGTTATTCATGCCTCGTTATATTATGAAATGTATTCTTAGTGTGGAGCGACTGCCGATAGAGACAATCGCTCCGCCAAGGATGGATAAAATCTCAGAGGTTACTTATTCGTTCGCATTTTCATTGGAACTTTCACCCGAGTTGCCTACATTGTGGGGTTCGTCTGAAGGCTTTGTGCCTTTCTTGGGTTTGGCCGTCGTTTGTTCGTAGCTTACATCGGTAAGTGTAAAGTATTTCTTCGATGGGCTGAGACGTACAACCGGTTTTTCGATATGCTTCTGCACGTTGAATACTTCGCCTTGTGGGACGGATTTGCTCTTGAATGAGGGTTTGAGCGTACCTAAATCGCAAAATTCTACGATGTCGCCATTTGCTACGATGTCTCTGGCAATCTCGGTGGCGTAGTTCAATACGGCTTCCACTTCCTGACGATTAAATGTGGTGGACTTTGCCACACGCTCACAGAAACTGCGGAAGTCCACACGATGTCTTCCTGTGGGCTTGGCTATTTGCACGGTTTTACTGGCATTTTTGCCGACAGACATCTTGATTGCACTTCGTTTTGGAACTTGCTGCATCTCCCTGCTACCGGCTTGCGGCGCGGGCTGTGACGGCCTATTTGCCGTGATGCTCGTCCGATACGGACAGTTTCTTGCGGCCCTTTGCGCGGCGGGCTGACAGCACGCGGCGGCCGTTCTTTGTTGCCATACGCTCGCGGAAGCCGTGCTTGTTAGCTCTTTTCCTGTTGTGAGGCTGGAATGTTCTTTTCATCTTTTCGTATTTTTATTGTTATTATTCTTGAGGTTCGACCGTTCGAGGGTGCAAAATTACTCATTTCTTTTTAATTACCAAAGAAATAGTCGAAATTTAGTGACTTCTTGGGTGATTTTCGCTAAATTATCCGTAACTTTGCACCCACAAAGCGGAAATATCACATTATATATAAAAGTTATGATAAACTCACAGGATATTAAGAAGGGCACCGCCATACGCATGGACGGCGGCATCTGGGTATGTATCGATTTCCAGCACCGCAAGCCGGGCAAGGGGAACACCGTAATGAACACCAAACTGAAGAATGTCACCGACGGGCGCGTGCTCGAACGCACGTTCCTGGTGGGAATGAAGCTCGAGGACGTGCGCATCGAGCGGCGTCCATACCAGTACCTCTACAAGGAGGGCGAAGACTACATCTTCATGAACCAGGAAACGTTCGAGCAGGTGCCGATAGCACGCGACCTCGTCACCGGCGTTGACTTCATGAAGGAGAGCGACATCGTCGAGGTGGTCTCAGATGCGGACACCGAGACAATCCTCTTCGCCGAGATGCCGGTGAAGACCAACCTGCGCGTGACGCACTCGGAGCCGGGAGTGAAGGGCGACACCGCGACGAACGCGACGAAGCCCGCAACCATGGAGACCGGCGTGGAGATACGCGTGCCGCTGTTCATCAACGAGGGCGACCTCGTGCAGGTGGACACGCGCGACGGGTCATACCTGAACCGCGTCAAGGAATAAGGGAAACACAATAACACGACACCCCCAGCCCATCCCGGAGCCGCCGGGGCCAGCCTGCGCGCGACAGCAGGCCGCCGCGCTGCTCAGGAATGGAATGGGGGCGTGTCATAACCGACGCCAATGAAATATTCGTTCATAATACCCGTTTTCAACCGCCCCGACGAGGTGGACGAACTGCTCGAGAGCCTCACGAGGCAGCGCGTGACCGACTTTGAGGTGCTCGTCGTCGAGGACGGCAGCAGCGTGACCTGCGAGGAGGTGTGCCGCAAGTACGCGGACAAGCTCGACCTGCACTATTTCATGAAACCGAACAGCGGGCCGGGGCAGAGCCGGAACTATGGCGCGGAGCGTGCCGCAGGGGAGTATCTGATAATACTGGACAGCGACGTAGTGCTGCCGGAGGGATACCTCGCGGAGGTGGGCAGGGAGCTCGCCCGGGAGCCTGCCGACGCCTTCGGCGGCCCGGATGCGGCCCACTCATCGTTCACACCGACGCAGAAGGCCATCTCATACTCCATGACATCGTTCTTCACCACCGGCGGCATACGCGGAGGAAAGAAAAAACTGGACAAGTTCTACCCGCGCTCGTTCAACATGGGCGTGCGCCGCGCCGACTACCTGCGGCTTGGCGGCTTCTCGAAGATGCGCTTCGGCGAGGACATCGACTTCTCGATAAGGATATTCAAGGCAGGGCTGCGCTGCCGCCTCTTCCCGGGCGCGTGGGTGTGGCACAAGCGGCGCACCGACCTGCGGAAATTCTTCCGGCAGGTGTACAACAGCGGCATAGCGCGCGTCAACCTATACAGGAAATACCCCGAGTCGCTCAAGGTGGTGCATCTGCTGCCGGCGGCGTTCACCGTGGGAGTCACCGCGCTCGTGCTGCTCTCGGCGGCGGGCAGGGCGATGATATACTACGACACGGCGAACTGGCGCGCGTGGTATTGGGTGGCACTGCTGCCGTGGATGCCGATAATGGCATACTGCGTGATAATACTCGCTGACTCCGCCCTGCGGAACCGCTCGCTGCGCGTGGGGCTGATTTCCGTGCCGGCAGCATTCACGCAACTCATGGGCTATGGCTTCGGCTTCATAGAGGCGTGGTGGAAACGCTGCGTGCTGAGGCGCGGCGAGTTCCAGGCTTTCGAGAAAACATTCTACAAATAGACCGGGATGGGAAACGGGAAGACCGCGAGGCTGTCGATAAACAGATGGTCGGAGGAGGACAGGCCGAGGGAGAAACTGGCGGCGGCGGGGGCAACGTCGCTGACGAATGCCGAGCTGCTCGCCATACTCATAGGCAGCGGGAACACCGAGGAGAGCGCGGTCGACCTGATGAAGAAAATCCTCGGCGACTGCGACAACCGGCTGAACACGCTCGGCAAGATGAGCATCGGCGAGCTGATGGCATACAAGGGCATCGGCGAGGCGAAGGCGATAACAATCCTCGCGGCGTGCGAACTGGGGAAGAGGAGGCAGAGCGAGGAGGCCGCCGAGCGGAGGGACATGGGCTCGGCAACGGCGATATACAACTTCATGCGCCCCAAGATGCAGGACCTCGACGTGGAGGAAGCGTGGGTGCTGCTGCTCAACCAGAACTACAAACTCATCAAGGCGGAGAGACTGTCGCACGGAGGGATAACCGAGACGGCGGTCGACGTGCGGCTGATGGTGAAGTCCGCGATACTCTGCAACGCCACAATCGTCGCCCTGGCTCACAACCACCCGAGCAACAACGCGAGCCCCAGCCGCGAGGACGACCGGCTGACCGAGCGCGCGAGGAAGGCCTGCGAGACGATGCGCATCTACCTTCTCGACCACATAATCATCACCGACGGCCGGTACTACAGTTACCGCGAGGAGGGCAGGATGGGGTGAGCGGAGCGGCGCACAGCCGCTGGCGGCTTGCCCGCTTGCACTTGGCGAGGCACCAGACACGGCGGTCTCACTCACCAAACTCGCCGTGTTCACTCACCAAATACGCCGTGTTTACTCTCCAAATACGCCGTGTTTACTCTCCAAATACGCCGTGTTTACTCACCAAATACGCCGTGTTTGCTCTCCAAATACGCCGTGTTTACTGGCTGGCCAGATGCGAAACACATTCCATTATGGGGTGAGCCGTGGAGTTTTCCTTGCCAAAACGCCTTTGTTCCCGTGTCGCCTTCCGGGAGGGCGCACGCCTTGTCACCGCCTTACCCAGGGCAACGTTTCAGGGGCAGGAAAATTGCATGATGATGAATCAAATACAACCCACACAAGAAATGCCACAAGGACATTGACGCGCGTTGGATTAAGAAACGGGATGAGAAACATTATGGATACAAAGGTCATACGAAGGCTGACAAGAAATCAAAACTCATAGAGTCCTACCATACCACAGCATCAAGCACCCATGACTCCAATGTTATCTCGCAGCTTATCACGGACAAGGACAAAGGCCAGCGCCTTTATCTTGATGCTGGATATGAGGGCAGGGAAGATGTTGTCAAGGCCAACGCGATGCGTCCCGTCATCTGCGAGAAGGGACACCGCAATCATCCATTAACCAAGAAGCAGAAGAAACGCAACCGCAAGAAATCAAGGCGGAGATGCCGCGTGTAACACGTCTTCGGCTTCATTGAAGGAGCCATGCATGGCTCCTTTGTCAGAACAATTGGTATTGCCAGAGCAAAAGCGAGTTTTGCGCTCACCTGTCTTGTTTACAACATTATGAGACCGATACCCCCATAACTGCATTATTGTGGGGATAACCCCACGTTAATATATGAATTAATAGAACCTACCTAAACCCAAATCGGTCATTACAACACAGATTTTCCTATTTCATCCTGGCAACCTGTTCCCCGTCTGCTTGCAGCCGCTTGCCGGCATCTTGCCCGTTGTTTTTTCTTGACGTAGCCCGCTACGCCTGCAAAAAACAAAAGCCAATCTGCCTGGGCAACCGACTACAATCAGTTCGGGCTCTAATGACCTATTTGGGATAAAAATGTCGGATTTGTTTTGAAATAATGACGTTTTGCATTATCTTTGCAGACATACAAAGATATATGGGGAATGACACAGGAAGAAAAGACAGACATTGAGGAGCGCGTCGTTGATGTGCTGAAAACCGTTTATGACCCGGAGATACCGGTGAACATATACGACCTCGGGATGATTTACAAGATTGACGTCAAGGACGACGGGTCGCTCGACGTTGACATGACATTCACCGCGCCCAACTGCCCTGCGGCAGACTTCATCCTCGAGGACGTGAGGACGAAGATAGAGAGCGTCGACGGCGTCAATGCTGCCAACGTGAACCTTGTGTTCGAGCCGGCGTGGGACCAGAGCATGATGAGCGAGGAGGCAAGGGTGGAACTGGGATTCGACTGATGGAAATGAGACGCAACATATATATACTCAGCGACGCGCACCTCGGCTCGTGGGCGATAGACCACGGGCGGACGCAGGAGAGGCGGCTGGTGCGCTTCCTCGACGAGATAAAGGGCAAGGCGCGCGCCGTTTATCTTCTCGGCGACATGTTCGATTTCTGGTACGAGTGGAAATACTGCGTGCCGAAGGGTTACACGCGCTTCCTCGGCAAGCTCTCAGAGCTCACCGACATGGGGGTGGAGGTGCACTACTTCACCGGCAACCATGACATCTGGATGTACGGATACCTCGAGGAGGAGTGCGGGGTGGTGATGCACCGCAAGGACGAGACGGTGGAGCTCTACGGCAAGGTGTTCTACCTCGCCCACGGTGACGGCCTGGGCGACCCTGACAGGAAGTTCAGGCTAATACGCGGCATGTTCCACAGCCGCCTGTGCCAGAGGATGTTCTCCATGCTGCACCCGAGATGGTCGATGTGGTTCGGCATGACGTGGGCAAAGCACTCGAGGATGAAGCGCGGCGGCGGGCAGGAGCCTCCGTTCATGGGTGAGGACAGGGAGTGCCTCGTGAGATACACCAAGCGGTATATGAGGGATCACACGAACATCGACTACTTCATATACGGGCACCGCCACATCGAGCTTGACCTGATGCTCGGCGACGATACGAGGATGATGGTCATCGGCGACTGGATACAGCAGTTCACATACGTCGTGTTCGACGGCGACAACCTCTTCCTCGAGGAATACGAGGAGGGAGAAAGCAAGATGTGAGGCACGCGCCGCGTGTGCCCCACATCCTCATGTATCCGCAGATTATGCTTAAATCACCGTCATTTCCTTTGGCGTGCTTATTTCAGCAGCTCCATCGTGTCGGTGGCAATCATCAGTTCCTCGTCGGTGGGAATGATGCACACCTTGACGCGTGAGTCGTCGGCTGAGACGATGGCCTCCTTGCCGCGCACGTTGTTCTTCGACGCGTCGAACTTCACTCCGAGGAACTCCAGTCCCCTGCACACCTCCTCGCGCAGCCCGGTCTGGTTCTCGCCCACGCCGGCCGTGAACACGATGATGTCAACGCCCCCCATCGCGGCGGCGTATGCGCCGATGTACTTCTTTATGCGGTAGAAGTACATGTCGAGAGCCAGTTGCGCGCGTTGGTCGCCGGCATCTGCTGCGCTCTCTATGTCGCGCATGTCAGAGCTCTTCCCCGTTATGCCCAGCACCCCGCTCTTCTTGTTCAGCAGGTCTGACATTCCGTCGGCGTCGAGCCCGAGTTTCTTTTCGAGGAAGGTCACCGCGCCGGCGTCGATGTCGCCCGAGCGCGTTCCCATCATCAGTCCCTCGAGCGGCGTGAGGCCCATTGTCGTGTCTATGCACTTGCCGTCTGCCACGGCCGCGATGCTCGCGCCGTTGCCTATGTGGCATGTGATTATCCTCTTGCCTTTTGGGTCGCAGCCGAGGAACTCGCACACGCGGCGGCTGACATATCTGTGGCTCGTGCCGTGGAAGCCATAGCGGCGCACGCCGTATTTCTCGTAGAGGCCGTATGGTATCGCATACAGGAAAGCCTTCTTGGGCATTGTCTGGTGGAATGCCGTGTCGAACACGCCAACCTGCGGCAGGCCCGGCATCAGCTCGCTCACGGCGTTGACTCCCTTCAGGTTTGCCGGGTTGTGCAGCGGTGCGAGGTCGGTGCATTCCCCGAATGTCTTCAGCACCCCGGCGTCAAGCACCACGCTCTTGTTGAACTTCTCTCCGCCGTGCACCATGCGGTGTCCTACGGCGTCAATCTCCGATAGGCTCTTTATGACACCAATCTCCGGGTCGGTGAGCAGCGAGAAGATGAACTTCACTCCCTCGGTGTGCTCGGGGATGTCGTGCATGATCTGCCTCTTCTCTCCGTTGGCGAGCTTCACTTTCACAAACGCGCCGTCCATTCCCACGCGCTCTGCGCCGCCGCTTGTCATCACACTCCTGTCGTCCATGTTGTAAAGTGCGTACTTTATCGAGGACGAACCACAATTCAATACTAAAATCTTCATATCAGTTGTTTCTATCCGGGGGCAGCTCGTTCGTGCCGTCCCCATAATGTGTTATCTTTTCCCTGCCGGCATTGCCGCTGTCCTACTTGGCGTCCATTGCCTGGCAGGCGGTTATGGCAACCATCTTGTAAATGTCGTCAACGCTGCAGCCACGGCTCAGGTCGTTCACCGGGCGTGCTATGCCTTGCAGTATCGGGCCGAGGGCGACTGCTCCGCCGAGCCTCTCGACGAGTTTGTATGATATGTTGCCCACCTCGAGGCACGGCACCACGAGCACGTTGGCGCGCCCTGCGATGTCAGACCCCGGCGCCTTCTTCGCGCCTATTGCCGGGACGAGCGCCGCGTCGGCCTGCAGCTCGCCGTCAATCCTGAGTTGCGGCGCCATCTCCCTTGCCAGCCGTGTTGCCTCTGCAACCTTGTCAACCACCTCGTGCTTTGCCGAGCCTTTTGTCGAGAAGCTGAGCATTGCCACGCGCGGTTCGGCAAACCCTGCCACCGACTTCGCCGTCTGTGCGGTGCAGACGGCAATCTCTGCCAGCTGGTGTGCGTCTGGCATCGGTGTCACTGCCACGTCGCCTATCACGAGCATGCCGTCCTCGCCATACTGCTCCGCCTTGGTCAGCAGCAGCATTGCCCCGCTGACGCAGGTTATCCCCGGCTGTGTCTTGATTATCTGAAGTGCCGGGCGCAGCGTGTCGCCGGTGGTTGACAGCGCGCCGCTTATCTGCCCGTCGGCATCCCCAGTCTTTATTATCATGCAGCCGAGGTAGAGCGGGCTCTTCACCAGCTTGCGCGCCTCGTCGATTGTCATGCCCTTCTTCTTGCGCAGTTCGGCGAGCATCTGCGCGTATTCCTCGCCCTTGTCGCAGTTCTCCGGGTCGATAAGTGTTGCCTTGCCGATGTTTCTCAGTCCGAGCCTCTGGGCAAGATTCCTTACTTTTTCAGGGTTTCCGATGAGGATTAGCTCTGCGATGCCGTCTGCCAGTACCCTGTCGGCAGCCGTCAGAGTGCGTTCCTCCTCTGCCTCGGGGAGGACGATGCGCTGTTTGTTGCTTTTTGCGCGTGCAATGATTTGTTGTACTAAATCCATAGTAGATAAATTTTAAGCCCTTCGCTTCCTTCGCTTCCGGTTTCCCGTTGCCGGGTGCTTTGTCGTGAAGCCTGTTCCGGGTAGTTTATATTATATGAGTTAATTGTCTCAGTATTTCATTTGTCTCCCTTCCTGCGCCGTGTTCAGTACTGCGCCGTTCTCATCGCGTCACAGTTCCTGCGTGAGCAGGCTCTCGAGGTCCTCCGCCGACAGGCGCAGCTTGAATTTCCCGTCCATCGCCACGCTTATGCGTCCCGTCTCCTCCGACACCACCACGGCGAGCGCGTCGCTCTCCTCCGATATTCCCATTGCCGCGCGGTGCCGCAGTCCCAGTTCCTTGGGTATGTTTTCGCTGTGGCTCACGGGCAGTATGCACCCTGCGGCCTTTATCCGGTGCCCCGACACCACCACCGCGCCGTCGTGCAGCGGCGAGTTCTTGAAGAAGAGGTTCTCTATGAGCCGCTGGTTCAGCAGCGCGTCGATTTTCTCGCCCGAGTCTGCGATGTCGTCGAGCGGTGTCGTGCGCTCGAAGACAATCAGTGCGCCCACTTTCCCGCGTCCCATGTTCATGCATGCCCTCACTATCGCCATCACGATTTCCATGTCGACGTTCTTGTCGTTCTTCCCGACTTTGAGCAGCCTTTTCAGTGCGCTGAGGTTCCGGTGCGCCCCTACGTTGTAGAAGAATTTGCGTATCTCGTCCTGGAAGAGGATTATGAGCGCGATGACTCCCACGCTCATCAGGTTGTCCATGATTGCGCCGAGAAGCCGCATCTCGAACACGCGGCTCACGAATATCCACGCTATCATGAACACGATTATGCCCCCGAACACGTTCAGCGACCGGGAGGCCTTCATTACGCGGTAGATGTAGTACAGGCCCAATGCCACCGCCAGGATGTCTATTATGTCCTTTAGACCGAAGTCAAACATATATATAATGTGTAATATAAGTGTGTCGTTTCAGGCCGTCAGCCTCTGGCCCTGAGGTGCTCCGTTAGTTTGACCGCCTCCACCGCCTCCCTCACGTCATGCACGCGCAGTATCGCGGCCCCGTTCATCAGTGCCACGGTGTTCAGCACCGTGGTGCCGTTGAGAGCCTCGTCGGGCGTGCAGCCTAATGTGCGCCATATCATTGTCTTGCGCGATATGCCTGCCAGCACTGGCAGCCCGAACTCCCCGAGCATGTCCATGCGGCGCAGCGTGTCGAGGTTCTGTTCCATCGTCTTGCCGAAGCCGAAGCCCGGGTCGAGGATTATGTCGCGCTGTCCGCGCGCGCGCAGTTGCCTTGTGCGCATGGCGAAGAACTTCATGGTGTCCTCAATGGGGCCGCGGCTCGACATCAGTATGTACGGGACTCCGCCGTGCCATCCCTCGTCAATAACCGGTGCGCAGTCGCCCTCCGCCGTGCCGAGGTCGTCTGCCGTGGCTTCCGGGTGGTCGCTTCCGAACGCCCCTTCCGGGTTTCCCCCGCTCACGTCGTTTATTATGCCGGCGCCGAACTCCTCGACCGCCATCTTTGCCACGTCGTGCGTGAATGTGTCGATGCTCAGTATCGCGTCCGGCTGCCGTCTCCTCACCGCCTCGAGCGCGGCCCTCATGCGCCGCATCTCCTCCCCGGCGCTCACCGTCGCCGCCCCCGGCCGTGTGGAGAAAGCCCCGATGTCGATGATTGTCCCGCCCTCGGCGATGATCTGGTCGGCGCGTGCGGCGATTTCCGCCTCGCCCTGCTTGCGGCTTCCGTGGTAGAAGGAGTCCGGCGTGCAGTTGAGTATTCCCATCACGACAGGTTCCTTCAGCGACAGCAGCCTGCCGCCGATGTTCAGTGTGTATTCCGTGCTGAGGTCTTTCATTGTATTGCGTGTCGCGTTTATGTCGCGACCCTTTCGATTTGCAAAAATACTAAAATTAGTCCATACCGCAAAACATTGCGCCCTATTTTGATGAAAAAACGATATACGCGGCGCACAGAGCCAGTGCGGCGGCGCATACGGCGGCGGTCTGCCGCTGGTGGCCGGCGAAGAAGCGGCGCAGGTAGGCGCCTGCGAGGAGCCAGAGGAGGTTTGCCCCCGGGCCAGCGAGTAGCAGCCATGCCGCCACCGTCAGCAGGTCGGCGAGGCTGTTGCTGTATGGCAGCACGAACGTGCTGAACGCCGTGAGGTCGAACAGGAGCATCTTGGCGTTTGTCATTTGCACGATCATCCCGCTTGCGAAGCTGCACTCGCCGCCGTCCTTTTCCCTTGCCACGCCTCTGTTCCTCCACATCCTTAAGGCGAGGAACAGGATGTATGCCGCGCCGATGTATTTCAGATAGCCGATGCCGGAGGAGAACTCCACGCCGATGAAGTGCGCCAGCACTGCCGTCACCGTGACGGCCACCGAGAAACCTGCCAGCAGCCCGAGCCACATGACGAGCGACCTCCTCCTGCCATGTTTCAGCGACATGGCGAGGGCGTAGATGTTGGCAGGCCCGGGCGTGTAGCCCACAACCAGTATCTGCAACAGCAGGCTCGGGAGCAGTGCAATCGGCATATCTATGTTCGCGGCAATGTTTTTTCCGGGCTGCAAAGTTACTTATAAAATCCGGGAAACGCGCTTGGTGAAGTTTATAATTTTCAAAACTACGTTTCGGTGCAAGTGCAACGTCTACCGGATACAAATATAAATTGGCAGTGTATGTAATAGATGGCTCCGAAGACGTTGATAAATTCATTGAATCGCCGAGGAACAAATTAAGGGAATCGATTATTGATTGGACTGACTGGGGTTATTTTACTTTTGACCTGGCTGAATACAGAGGCCCGATACGCATTGCTTTGCGCCATTTCGACAGTATAGGCCAACATGTAATCGCCATAGATGATCTGGAGGTCACAGGTACTAAAACCACTGGCATAGAGGAGGTTGACGCGGGAAGCTGCGAGGCCGACAGCCGCATGTATGACGTGGCGGGCCGCCGCATCAGCAATCCTGTGAAGGGACAGCTCTACATAAAGGGCGGCAAGAAATATATTGCGAGATGATTTTTTAGTGATGATGGCACTGTTCCGGTAACACGGCGTCGGGCAATGGCAATCCATTGCCCGACTGCCGTTTCAGGAATGAGCGTGGCAGTTTTGCAATCCGTGCTTGTCCGCTGTGCGGTTTGCGGTCATACCATCGATTTGTACAGTCCGTCAACAATGCTGTCGGCGAGGGATATTGTCGGCACGATTATCCTGTCCGCCTTCAGGTGTCCGGCGATGTCGAGGAAGATTTCCGAAGCCGGTATTATGACGTCGGCGCGGTCGTCCTTCAGTTGGAACATCGTTATTCGCTCGCGGATTGTTAGCGGGCGCATCGTCTCGTAGAGCCGCCGCAGCTCGCTGACCGATATTGCCGGGCTTTTGTCCCTGTCGTTGCTCAGTTTGTATAGTTTGTTTATGTTTCCGCCCGAGCCTATTATTCTGATGTTGTCATACTCCTTGCTGTAGCGTTTCAGGTCGGCCTCCATTTTGCCGCGCGTCTCGTCTGTGACCTTTCCGCTCAGCATTCGCAGCGTCCCGATGTTGTACGACTGGCTTTCGGCGAGTTTCCCGTCGTGTACGATTGATATTTCCGTCGAGCCTCCGCCGACGTCGACGAATGCGAAGTTCCCCTCTGCGGAGTCCTCTTCCTCCACCATGTTGTTGCACAGCAGCCGCGCTTCCTCGTCGCCCCGGATAATCTCCAGCCTTATCCCCGTTGCCTTCTCGATGCGCGCCATCATCTTCTCGCCGTTCCCGGCGTCGCGCATTGCCGATGTCGCGCACGCCCTGTATGCGTCAACGCGGTGCATCTCCATGAAGTGCTTGAAGCCAATCATCATGTGCATCATCATGTCTGCGCGCCCCTTTGATATCTTGCCCAGCGTGAACACGTCCCTTCCCAGCCTCAGCGGTATGCGTATGAACATTATCTTCTTTATGCGGAATCCTTCCGGCGCGCCGTCGTTGAATCTCTTTATCAGCAGCCTCGCTCCGTTCGACCCGATGTCTATCGACGCCAATTTAAGTGGTTTCATTCCTTCTCCCTGTGATTACAGTGTGATGCATCCGTAAATGTCTTCCGGGTTTTCCTTTATCTCCCTGACGTATTCCGTGTGCAGTTGCTCCTGCGAGCGGAACGGTGTCCCCTCCTGTATCGGGTCGTTCCCCGTGCCGCTGATCAGCCTGCCGTTGGTCGTGTCTTTCATCCCGTACTCGATGGTGCGCATCAGGTCGGCCTTCAGGTCCTCGTCATACACGGGTGTCATCACCTCGATGCGCTGCATTAGGTTCCGTGGCATCCAGTCTGCGCTGCCGATGTAGTATTTCGGCTTTCCGCCGTTGCAGAATATCAGTATGCGCGAGTGTTCCAGGTACCGGTCGATGATGCCCACGGCGCGTATGTTCTCGCTCACGCCCTTGATGCCCGGCACCAGCGAGCAGTTGCCGCGCAGCAGCAGGTCTATCCTCACCCCGGCCTGCGACGCCTCGTACAGTTTGTTGACCATGTCGTTGTCCGTGATGTGGTTTATCTTCACCTTTACCCATGCTTCCTTGCCTTCCTTCGCGTTCCTGATTTCCGCGTCAAGCATCCTCAGCACCCTTTTCTTCATTGAGTTCGGCGACACCATGAGTTGGTTGAAGCGTACCTGGCTGAACGGGCGCTCGATGAAGTTGAACACCTTTTCCACCTCGTTCACTATTCCCCTGCGTGCCGTCATCATCAGGTAGTCGGTGTAGACCTTGGCGTTGCCCTCGTGGAAGTTTCCCGTGCCGACGCACGCGATGTTTCCCTTCTTGGATGTTATGTGCAGCAGTTTCGAGTGTATCTTCAGCTCTTCCACGCCGAAGATGACGTTCACTCCCTCCTCCTGCATCCGCTTGCTCCACTTGATGTTGCTCTCCTCGTCGAACCGTGCGAGCAGCTCCACCACGGCCGTCACCTTCTTTCCGTTGCGTGCCGCCGCGATGAGTGCCTTGACCACCTTCGAGTCCTTTGCCAGCCGGTAGAGCGTTGTCTTTATCTCCCTCACCTCCGGTCGCAGTGCCGCCTCGCGCAGCAGTCGTATGTAGCCGTTGAATGAGTGGTATGGGACGTGTATGAACCTGTCTTTCTCGCGTATGGCGGTGAGCAGGCTTCTCTCCGATAGGAACTCCGGCTTCATCAGTTGCTCCCATTCCGGGTATTTCAGTTCCGGATGTCCCCCGGCGGGGAACGACATGAGGTCCTTGTGGTTGTGGTAGCGCCCGGAGGCCAGCGTGGTGTCGAGCTCGTGCAGGTTGAGCCGCTCGATGATTTTCTTCCTCGCCTCGTGCGGCATGTCCTTGTCGTAGATCACGCGTATGGCCTCGCCGCGCTTGCGGCTGTTCACGCCCTGCGCGATCCTCTCCATCGTGCCGTAGTCGCCCTCGTTGGTGATCTCCATCTCGGCGTCCTTGGTGAACTTGAACGAGTAGGCGTGGTACTTGCTCGGCCTGAAGCCGATGAACACCAGCGGCAGGCAGAAGCGCACCACGTCGTCGAGGTACATTATGTTGTCGAAGCCGCCGGAGGCTGGCACCCTGATGAAGCGGCCGTAATCGCGGTCTGGCACGCGCACGATGGCATACTGTACCTTGCCCTCGACCAGGTCGTCCTTCTCCACGAGCAGGTAGATGCGGTTGTCCTCGAGGTAACTGATGTCCTCCATTTCCGAGAGCCAGATGGGGGTGAGCGATCCGTTGAGCTTGTCGTAGAAGAAGCGTTTGATGAAACTTTTCTGCTCGCCGTTGAGCATCGTCTCGTTTATCAGCCTTATCTTGTGCGACTCCAGCTCGCGCAGCACGTTCCCGGTCACGCGGTCGTATTCCTTGCTGTAACTCTCGTTGAGCTTGGTGATTGTCTTTATCGTTCTCTTGATGTTTGCAACCTCCTTCCTCGTGAGGCTCTCGGACTCCAGGTATCGGTTGAGCGACGCCATCCTCACGCGGTAGAACTCGTCGAGGTTGTTGGAATATATGCCAAGGAACGAGAGGCGCTCGAGCAGTGGCGCGTATTCCTTGCCCGCCTCCTGGAGTATGCGGTGGTTGAAATACATCCAGCTTATGTCGCGCTCCAAGTATGCCCCTCTGAATTTACACTCTCTGTTCATCGTTTATATCGTTTTGCTGTTTACGGTATGCAAAGATACTGATAATGTGCCAAAGCGTGGCGGAAATCATGTTACTATTTTGTGATAATCGTGTTACAAAAGTGTTAATTTGCACAAATGTAACATTTATGCTGCACTTGTTTGAAAACTTTTGCAGACCTTTGCGGCGCGGACTTGCAGCACCGGGCGGGTGGCTGTGGCCAGCTGCCTGTGAGTCCGTTGCCAATACCGGGTATCCGGCCTTACTCGCGGCAATCTTTCTTAACAGAATAAAAACAAGGCAAATATGAAGAAACGTATGATTTTTATCGCGGCGTTGCTCGCCGGGGCGGTGGCGCAGGCACAGGCACAGGAAAGCGGCACTGACTTCACCCCGCACATACACGGGACTGTGCGGGGTAAATATGAGTATCAGCCCGGCGACAAGGCCGGGAGGTTCGAGGTGCGCAACGCGCGTTTCAGCGTGGACGGCAAGGTGACGGACATTGTGGAGTACAAGGCGGAGATTGACCTTTCCGACGAGGGTAAGATCAAGATGCTCGACGCCTTCACGCGGCTGAAGCCTGTTGACAATGTGCGGCTCACGATAGGGCAGATGCGCGTGCCGTTCACCATCGACGCACACCGCTCGCCGCACCAGCAGTACTTTGCCAACCGCTCATTCATCGCGAAGCAGGTGGGCAACGTGCGCGATGTGGGCGCGACGGTGGGTTACCAGACCGGAGGCGACATGCCGGTAATCGTTGAGGCGGGAATGTTCAACGGGTCGGGGCTCACCAACCAGAAGGACTTCTGGACGAACAACGTCAACTTCTCCGCCAAGGCGCAGTTCTTCCTGCCCGAGGGCTTCAACGTCACGCTGAGCGTGCAGAAGATAAAGCCGGACCACACAGGGGTGGTGATGTATGATGCAGGGGCGTTCTACCATGCCAGAGGATGGCACGTAGAGACGGAATACCTCTTAAAGCACTATGCCGAAGATGCCTTCAAGGACGTGCATTCCGTCGATGCCTTCGTCAACTATGACATTCCGCTGAGGAAATGTTTGTTCTCAAAGGTGTCGCCGCTGCTGCGATATGACTATATGAGCGACCACAGCGACGGCATCAGATACCTGGACGGGAAACCGGACGAGAACGGCACGCTCGCCGTGACCGACTTCCAGCGGTCGCGAATAACGGGTGGCGTGACGCTGAGCATAAAGAAACAGTTCGTGTCGGACATACGCATCAACTACGAGAAATACTTCTACCGCAGCGGGGGAATACCAAAACCATCCGAGAAGGACAAGTTCGTAATTGAGTTTATGACGCGCTTCTGAAGTGCCGCAGGCGACGGGCGCGCCTAAAAAACATGCGATATGAAGCGTCTATATTGAAAGTTTTTCATATTTTTGCAGGCAGAATGGCAAAATGGAAGACAACATGGACATTAAGCGTATATTTGACATCTACCGCAGGCACAGTGTGATAACGACCGACAGCCGGGACTGCCCACCGGGCAGCATCTTCGTGGCGTTGAGGGGGGAAAAGTTCGACGGCAACAAGTTTGCCGCGACGGCACTGCGCAACGGATGCTCGTATGCCGTGGTTGACAACCCGGAATATGCCACGGATGACAGATGCCTGCTCGTGCCGGATGCGCTGCAGGCTCTGAAGGAACTGGCGCGCGAGCACCGCAGGCAGTACGGCATACCGGTCATCGGCATAACGGGGACGAACGGCAAGACGACCACAAAGGAACTCATCGCCGCCGTGCTGGCAGAACGTTTCAGCGTGCATTGCACGCAGGGGAATTTCAACAACGACGTGGGAGTGCCCAAGACGCTGCTGCAACTGCGGCCGGAACATGAGATCTCGGTGGTGGAAATGGGCGCGTCGCACCCCGGGGACATAAAGACGCTGGCGGAAACGGCGGAGCCGACGTGCGGACTCATCACCAACGTGGGGCGCGCGCACCTTCAGGGCTTCGGCTCCTTCGAGGGGGTGAAGCGCACCAAGGGCGAGCTCTACGACTTCCTTGTCGGCAGGGGCGCGACGATTTTCGTCAACGCCGACAACGCCGACCTGATGGGTATGGCTGCGGAGAGGAACGCAACGAACATCGTGAAATATGGCAAGACGACGGATGACAGCGTATCAGTGCGCGGGGAAGTGATTGACTGCGCGCCGTTCCTGCGCTTCGCGTGGCACGCCGGAGGGGGCGAGGAACACGAGGTGAGGACAAGTCTGATTGGCTCGTACAACATCGACAACATGCTGGCTGCCGTTGCCGTCGGCCTGTACTTCGGCGTCCCCGAGGAAAAGATATGCAACGCGCTGTCCGCCTATGTCCCAACGAACAACCGCTCGCAGATGACCGTCACCCGGCACAACCACCTCATAGTCGACGCTTACAACGCAAACCCGTCAAGCATGAAGGCGGCGATAGAGAACCTCTGCGACATGGACGTGCCGGCAAAGATGGCTATCCTCGGCGACATGAGGGAACTGGGCGCGGCGAGCGGCGAGGAGCATCAGCGCGTGGTCGACATGCTACGCGACAAGGGGCTGGCCGATGTGTGGCTCGTGGGAGAGGAGTTCGGCAAGACCGACTGCCGCTTCCGGAAGTTCCGCAGCACGGAGGAGGTTGAGGCGGAGCTCGCCGCCCATCGCCCGGAGGGCAGGTATATCCTTATCAAGGGCAGCAACGGCATACGCCTGTTCACACTGCGGGGATTGCTGTGAAGGCGCACGGGGGCTGTTTTTAACCCAAATCGGTCATTACAACACAGATTTTTCAATTTCATCCTGGCAACCTGTT
>URLI01000031.1 GCA_900548585.1 uncultured Prevotella sp.
GCCGCCGTGGCCACTCCGGGGGCTATGAATGTGAAGAAGCTGCCGATGGACGCCCCGCCCGCCACCGATACGGCGAAGCTGCCAACGTCGCCGATGTCCGGGTTGAGAGCCTTCTCGATGCGTTTCGTGCTGACGAAGAACGCCCCGAGGCGTTTCTGCGGGTTCTCTATGTCGAGGTAACCGGCAAGCGGGATATAGTCTATCTGCTTTTTCCGCAGGGTTATGTAGTCGTTCATCTCCCCGATGTTGCGTGCCACGGCCTCGTTTATGCCCTTCTCTATGCGCTGCGGCACGAGAGCCTCCTGCTGCTCGATGGCGAATTTCCGCTGCTCGTCGTTCAGCATCCTGTTGTCTATCGCGGTGCAAACCCTTTCCTTCAGCGCGTTGTACTCGTTGTCGTTCACCTGCTTTATGTCGCGCTCTATCGCCGTCTGTGTCTTTGCCGCCACGCTCCTTATGTCGCCCTGCAGTGTGTGCAGCAGCAGCCGTGTGCGCCTCGTGGCCTCCTGCTGCCGCTGCAGCTCGTCCGAAATCCCGTGGTAGGCCTTCCTCGCCAGCGCGACCATCTTCTGCTTGTTTGCCTCCACTATCTCGTCAACGAAGCGGTCCGCCATGTCGTCGATCAGTGCGGTGAGCGATGACATGCGGCTGAAGCGCAGCATCGTCTCCCCGTCGCCGAACAGCGACATCATTTTCCGCTGCGTGCGCAGCAGGTCGCCGCGCGTCCCGGCGAACTCCGCCACCGAGCACATTGCGACCAGCCCCTGCAGCGACACGTTGCCCTTGTAGCGTTCGCCGAGTATGTCGCGGAATGTCTTTTCTATCAGTGCTTCAGTCCTGACCGTCCTCTCCGTCATAATCGTCTCCCGCTCCCCGGGCTCGTCGTAGTTGCCGCTTCCGCCCCGTATGTTGTATATCGAGTACACGCTCACCCAGTCCTTCAGGTATCGCTTTATCTTCTCCGCCGTGGCGGTGTCCGGCTGCTTGTTGTGTCCCTGCACGTAGAAGATGCAGTGCGCCTTGTCGAGCGCGCGCTTTATCTCGCCGGAGTAGTCCTCCTCCCTGCCCTCTATCCCCGGCACGTCAATCAGCGTGAACGGCTTGCCGTTGATTTCCAGGTGGTATTCGCGGTACACTTTCGTGAAGTCCGTGCTGCCGTCGCCTACGATTATGCCGTCCTGTGCCGTGCCTGTCTGCTCGCGCATCTGCTCGCGTGTCTTTTCTTTCGTCAGTATGCGCATCGTCTCGATTATTGTGCTTTTCCCCGCGTTTGTCTCGCCGAAGAACGCTATTACGAGCTGGTCCCACACCGTCGAGCCGATGGTCTGCTCCGCCTGCGTGCCATACTCACCGATAAGCCGTTCTATGGTCGTGGCGAGCGCGTCCCGCGTGTGTGCCAGCACGGCATCGCGCCCGGCGGTACCGCGCATCCTTGCGGCGGCCTGCTGCAGTTCCCCCGTGACGCGCCGGTATTCGCGCTCCACCCTAAGTCTCGCGTCCTCGTTCATTTTTTCCATGTCATAACCATAGGCAAAAATAAGAAATAGTTGCGACACTGCAAAATGTTTCCCCCTTTTTCCGCTCGCCACTGATGCTTTGCTTTTGTGCCGCCAGTCCCTTACCGCTTCGCCACCGGCCGTCTTCCGGAGAGCAATCACGCCGAGTTTGCCGCACAATTTCGCCGTGTTTGCCGCCCAATTTCGCCGTGTTTGCCGCCCAATTTCGCCGTGTTTGCAAGACTGAAGCATACGGGGTGGCACACTCACTCGCATCAAACAGGTTGAGAATGATGACCAGCCAGCGTATGCAGGACAACAAGGCGCGCGTTTGGATAATCAACAACATGACTTCCGCGCGAAAATATTCCTTCTAAAAGCAGGTGGTTTACCATAATTTATTTGTAACTTTGCCATGACACACGGATGTGGAGAAAAAACGTGGCAAGGAAAGGCGGTTGGGGACGGATGATAATGGAACGGTGACATTGCTCATTGGCGTGACGCGGCAAAGCAGTCTGTATGCGCCGGAGAGAGAGTATGGCAACAGGCAGAATTATGAAACGTTATAGTAAGTAAATGGAAAACAAGTATCAGAAGCAATATCCCGACGTGATGCGCGGGAAGAAGATAATGTATGTGCATGGGTTTGCCTCGTCGGCAGCGAGTGGGTCGGTGACGCGGATGCGTGAGATGCTTCCCTCGGCGACCGTTGTGGCGGAGGACATACCGGTGGACCCGCACGAGGGCCTGGCGATGCTGCGTGAGATGGCGGCGCGCGAGTGTCCCGACCTCATCGTGGGAACGTCGATGGGAGGCATGTATGCCGAGCAGCTGCACGGCTTCGACCGCATACTGATAAACCCGGCGTTTGAAATAGCCAGCACGATGGGGGCGCACGGCATGACGGGCAGGCAGCAGTTCCTCAACCCCCGAAAGGACGGGGTGGGGGAGTTCATGGTCACAAAGGCGATGGTGAGAGAATACCGCAGCGTGCAGGAGGGGTGCTTCGCCGACACGTCGGAGGAGGAGCAGCGGCGCGTGTGGGGACTGTTCGGCGACAAGGACCCGCTGGTGCATACCTTCCCTCTGTTCTCCGGACGCTACCGCAACGCGCTGTGGTTCCACGGTGCGCACCGCATGAACGACAAAGTGTTTTCCGGCAGTGTCCTTCCCGTGATACGATGGATTGACGACCGGCAGGAACGGCGCGAGCGGCAGGTGGTGTATGTTTGCGTCGACGCGCTGCGCGACAAGTATGGCAATCAGGTGTCGTCTGCGCGCAAGACTTTCCGCCTTCTGTCGGAGACATACGAGGTTTTCTTCGTCGCGCCGTCGCCCAACTACGATGCCGCCCCGTGTGCGGAAGTGCAGTCGTGGCTGAAGGAAAACGTCGGCGTGCCGGCATACAACCATATCGTGTTCACCGACAGGCCGCAACTGCTGCTGGGGGATTTCCTCATCACGCCGCACGGTGCGGCCTCAGGCCACGCTTTCATGGGCACGGTGGTGCCGCTGGGCAGTCCCACGTTCAAGACATGGGACGAGATTGCGGAGTATTTCGGGAGAATCGGGGGACAATGAAAAGCCAAGGATCTTGTTGAGAGAGAAAACGATGTCTCCGGAAGAACTGTTTGACAGGGCGGCGCAGATAGCCAATGCCGTGAACAAGGCGGAAAGCGAAGACGAGTACCGCAAACTGTGTCCGAAACTGCTGAGGCACGCCCACGAGACGCTTGTCATGGCATGTGCGGCCGGGGTTGCAGACACCGGGCAGGCCTACGGCAACCTCTTCTCGCAGGTGGGCTACCTGTGCAGGCTGCACAAGATGGCTGTTGGCGATGTGATGGACATCCAGGCGATGCGGAGAAGGAGCAACAAGGGCGGGACGGTTGCGCCACGGCAGTTGCTTTATGACGTGCGCTCGCTGTGCGTCTTCATATCGGCGGTGTTCTCATGCCGCGTCCCGGCATCGGTAACAAGTATGCTGCCACGGACGACGCTTGAGAAACACGAGCGCGAGGATGAGGCGAGGCGCGAACGCTACCCATACGTCAGGTGCATCGTTGACAGCATTGCCGACACGTCTTTCACGGCAACTGCCGACGGCATTGGCGGCACTTCGGGCATCATGGTAGACATCTCGGCGGAACACCTGCGCTACCTTCGTCCGATACTTCACACCGGAATGCAACTGAACCTGATTGACAGCCGCTCGTCTCATGCAGACAAAGGCGGATTGCACTACCTGCAACCTTCGCTGGTTGTCGTGGAACCCGACTTCCTGATAGACATAAGCACCATCGCATCGTGCTTCAAGCACTATGGGCGCAGTCCGCTAAACTACATCGTAAAGCGGCTCGGCGCGCCGCCGAACACTCAGCCGATATTGCTCGGAAACCTTGCCAGCGCGGTGCTCGACGACACCATAAACGCGCCGGAGACCACCATCGGCGACACCATACGGCACAACTTCCGCGACAAGGCACTGGCATTTGCCACCTGCAACGGCTTCGATGCGGAGAAGTTCATCGGCGACGCGCGGCGACAGGCGGCGAACATAGCAAAGGCTATCGATGTGCTGCGCAACGACAAGGTGGCTCCGCTTGACAACGGCAAGGCATTGCTCGAGCCGTCGTTCGTGTGCGAGCGGCTCGGCATCTCGGGGCGCATCGACCTTATGAGCACCGACATGACGGTGCTGGTGGAACAGAAGTCGGGCAAGAACTGGAACATCGAGACGCGCCAGAGAGGCAGGCACGGCGTGCAACTCGAGGAAAACTATGTGCAGATGCTGCTTTACTATGGTGTGCTGAGGTATAATTTCGACCTTGGCAACAACCGTATAAACATGCACCTGCTGTACTCCAAGTATCCGCCGGACGAGGGACTGGTGGCGATGAACTTCTACCAGGGACTGTTCCGCGAGGCGATAAAGATGCGCAACCGCATGGTGGCGCTCGACATGGTTGCGGCAGACAGGGGCTTCGGGGCAATCCTGCCGATGCTGACACCGGAGATGCTGAACGAGAACGGATGCGACGACACGCTGTACACGCGCTACCAACTGCCGCAACTGCGCGCCCTGCTTGACCCGCTGCATGACCTTTCCACGCTCGAGCGCGACTATTTCTGCCGCATGATGACGTTCCTCTTCCGTGAGCAAAGGGTGGCACGGCTGGGATTGCAGGAGGGCTTCGGCTCCTCGGCGGCAGACCTGTGGAACATGCCTTTGGCAGAGAAACGCGAGACCGGAAACATCTACACCGGACTGAGGATTACGGCGAAGGAGAAGAGCGAGCCATACCGTGGATTCGACTTGATAACGCTTGACGTGCCGGGGCAGGGCGACGATTTCCTGCCTAACTTCCGCGTCGGCGACGCTGTCTATCTGTATGAATACAAAGGCGTGCCGGACGTGCGGCGAAGCATTCTGCACCGGGGATGCCTGACGGAGATGACGACTGGCAGCGTGACGGTGGCTCTGAGCAACGGGCAGCAGAACCCGGCGTTGCTCGTGCCGCGCTCTGAGGCAGTGTATGCCATTGAACATTCGCCGGGCGACCTGTCGCAGGCGAGCAAGATACATGCCCTGCACAACTTCATATCCGCGCCGGAGGCGTTCCGCGAACTGATGCTGGCGCAAAGGGAACCGCAGGGCGATGATGTGGCTGACGGTGATGACATCACGCGCCGCGCGCTGTCGTCGAAAGACTATTTCCTCATCATTGGGCCGCCGGGGACGGGCAAGACCTCGCGGACGCTGCGCAGCATCGTTGAGAGCGAGCTGGCGGCGGGCAGCGACACGTCGCTGCTGCTGATGGCATACACCAACCGGGCGGTCGACGAGATATGCGCCATGCTTGCCGATGCCGGCATCGGCTATCTGCGCATCGGCTCGCCGCACCGCTGCGACCGCCGTTTCCGAGACCGCCTCTTGGCCAATGCCGTGGGCGGCGATGCCACGCTTGACGGAATTAGGCGCCTGCTTGCCGGGACAAGGGTTCTTGTCGGCACGACGACCACAATCTCATCACACGAGGAACTGTTCTCGCTGAAGCGTTTCTCGCTTGCCGTGACAGACGAGGCGAGCCAGATACTCGAGCCTGACATCATCGGAATTCTCGCGCAACACGATGGCGACGGCACTATGGCGATAGGCCGCTTCGTGCTCATTGGCGACCACAAGCAACTGCCGGCGGTGGTGCAGCAGAGCGCGGCAGACAGCAGGGTGGTGGAAGAGAGTTTGCGAGGTATCTGCCTTGACGACTGCCGAAACAGTCTTTTCGAGCGCTTGCTGCGCATTGAGAGGCGTGCGGGGCGTGAGCGTTTCACCGGCGTGCTGAGCCGCCAGGGACGAATGCACCCCGACATCGCACGATTCCCTTGCAGCATGTTCTATGCGCGCGAGAATGTGATGCCGGTGCCGTTGCAGCACCAGCTCGAGCCGTCGGACCCTCGGCGGCGCGTGGTGTTCATCCCGTCGGACGACTGCCGCGAGCCTGGGCAGTCTGACAAGGTGAACGTGAGCGAGGCGGTGATCGTGGCGCGGCAACTGAAAAAGATATACGAGGAGCGCCGGGGAGAATTCAGCGCGCAGCACACCGTGGGCGTGATAGTGCCATACCGCAACCAGATTGCCGTGATACGCCGCGAGACGGAGAAACTCGGCATCGCACCGCTGCGCGACATTTCGATAGATACCGTGGAGCGTTACCAGGGCTCGCAGCGCGACATAATAATCTTCTCGTTCACGGTACAGAACCCATACCAACTTGATTTCCTCACCGCCAACTGCTTCGATGAGGACGGCGCCACCATCGACCGCAAGTTGAACGTGGTGCTGACGAGGGCGAGGGAGCAACTGATAATAACCGGGAACCGCAGCACGATATGCCGCAACAATATCTTCAGGCAGTTGGTCGAGAGCATTGAGAGGGGATAGCGGGTTTCCCGCCAAAGTCTTTTCATAACGAAATAAAGGTTAGATACCGTCTGAAACAAGTATCTAACCTTTATCCCAAATCTCTAAGTTTGCAATTCATATTGCAAACTTAGAGATTTGGGTTTATCTGCGTTTTGGCATTGTCAGTTCACAAACTTAACCGACGATGTCGTTCCGTCTTCGTATTTGGCGGTTGCCACGAAGAGGCCGCGTGCGAACGGGAGCGCCGTAGGCGTGCCGGCTGCGAGTGACAGCCGTGCCACGGTTCTCCCGGCGATGTCTGATATGACCACCTCGCAGTTCCTGTCTGCTGACAGTATGAGGGTGCCGCCCTCGTGCCTTGCTGACAGCTGGGAGTTGTCGGCATTGGTGTTGTCTATAGAGGCCGGTGGCGTGTCGTCGTCGGTCACTTTGAGCGGGAAGAAGCATGGCTTGCCGTCGATGAACGCCTTGCCCAGCATTCCGTAGATTATGAATGTCTGCCCGCCGGTGACAAACTGCGAAGCCTGGAAGTATTCGGGATAGATGTTCTGGAGCAAGAAGCAGTTTCCGTCCTTGTCCTTTATCTCGATGCGCGCGTTGGGCTGCTTGTCTATCTCCTGGAAAGACTTGGTTAGGCTGACGCCCTTCAGCGAAAGTGGGAAGCCGGCGTAGCGTTCGTAGTTGGACGTGAGCAGGCTGAGGTCGTCGCATATGTAATTGCGGAAATGGAATTTAGAGTCGCCGACAGCTTCAATCTCAGGCTTCGCGTCGAGGCGGAACACGAGGTTGTTGTCCATCATGAGCAGTTGCCCGCGCATTTTCTTCACCGCCATGTCGGTTTCCGGGAATTCGCCCTGGTAGCCGAGGTAGTTGGGGTCGTCCACGAGTATGCCTGCTTTGTCGTCGAAGAGCCATTTCTGCGCGCGCGTCTTGAGCGGCCAGTTGACGTATATCGTATCACTGCCGTCAGGCACGAGGTCGTAGAACTTCCCAACCTCGGCGTTGCGCAGCGCCTTCACTCCCATTATCGTGCCGCTGACGGGGCGCACGTTGAACTTTACGTTTGTCTCGAGTGGGCCGTCCCAAGGCATGTCGTCGTCATGCCGCATGAACTTGATGCTCATGTTGTGCTCTCCCTCCGCGAGATCCCTTACGGTCATTGTCATGTCCATTGGCATGGTGTAGAACTTCTCCGGCGTGCGGTTGTCGACCTGCATTTGCACGTATGTGTCTGCATAGTCATAGTCTGGCGGCCCGAAGAAGAATGACGACCCGCTCATCACCGGCGTGAAGGTGATGCTGTCTTGGGATGTCTCGTATCCGTTGGGGATGCGCCCCGGCTGTATGTACCAGGTGTTGTCCCCGCGCTCGCCTGCCACTATGTATATGTTGTCAATGAGCACTCGCCAGCCTTCGCCGTGTCCGTACTTGTCGGTGTAGCGTATGCGGAAGCGGAACGGCGCGCCTTCGAACGGCGGCGCGAAGTTCAGCATGCCGGGGAAGTCATTCGTGTCGAATGTCAGCGGCATTGTGGCCCATGTATTTCCGTCGTCTGCGGTCACGTCGATGAACCATGCCTCGTTGCTGCGTTCTATAGTGCGGTCCATTCCCGAGTGGCTGAAGCAGAACGAGATGCCTGCGCCATGCACCGTGTCGAGCAGCTCGATGCAGGCCTGTTTGCCGTCAACCGACCCTGCGAGGAGTTCTGCCGCGCGGTTTCCCTGCGGTATTCCGTGTATTGCGGAGTCTGTTATGCGAGCGTTGCGGAACAGCCACCTCTTGCCGTTTATCACGATCTCCTTTTCATTGAAGTCTGCTTTCTCCGCGTTCTCGAAGTCGCATGTGTAGCCCGGCTTTGGCGCGATGGTTCCGGTCATGCTCTGCGCATACGCGTTGCCTGCTGCAAATGCCAGTGCCGCGAATGCCATAAGTATTGTTTTTCTCATTTCCGTGGATGTTTGTTGTTTGATGTTTCTTACGCTGCAAAGTTACTCCAAAACTTTGTATTGGCAAAAGTTTTTGCCGTATTGTTTCCATCTGTGCCTTCTTGCTGGTTGACTCTGCGCCAATAACAGAGTCAACGACAATGATGTTTTTTATTCCTTTTCACCATAATTATATAAGCGTCGCTTATTGTTTCTTTTGTACCACTCTATGACATGTTTTGTCGGGCTTAAACAACACAAATCTAAAAGAATCAGTGAGAACTCTTTTGTCATCTTTCATTATAAAGTCTGATGGCAATAAAAACACGCACTTAGGTTCTTTTATTTCTTTATTTTTATTTTTTTGTTCATAGTTTATTGCTATTCTAATATTGTCATTCTCAACAAGTAAACCATTGTATTTATGTTTTTTGCTTTCTGGATCGTGGTAACTACCAGTAAACCTTATTATGTTTTCGTCTGCGAATTTCAGTTTTAATGAATCGTAATTCAGCACATACTTGCCTTTTAGATCAAAGGTAAGATAGTGACTATGGGCAAGGGGAGCGTATATACACCCTATCTTAACCATGCCGCCATCAGATAAAGGAACATCATAACTAAATTTGTTGTTATCCAATTGTAACAAAATCAGCGAACTGCAAGATTGTAGGAGTAACATAATAATAAAGTAAACGCACAGCCGCTTAATGTGTCGGCCACCAACTGTAATTATCGACAAAGTCTTCATAATAATTCCTTTTTGAAACAAAATTCCCTTTTAACAACAAAGCATTTCCGAATGCTCTTCAATTTTTTCAGAGAACACTTGCTCCCCGAGGCCGGAAACGCTTTCCTTCGCTTCTCTTGGGGCGGATGGCATGATTATTTCGCGTCTCACGCGGTATCCGCCCGCATCGTAACTATAACTTATCCTGCCCTGTGACAGGGATGGCGATGGAAGCAGTGTGATGAAAAGCAACAAAACAGGTGTTTCATAAAAAACAGAATAACGTTGTGGTAAAGATTTGCAAAGTGCGACTGTATGCGTACATGCATTAAATGCTTTGCAAAGGTACACAAACGGATTGATTTTTTACGAATACGCAACGTTAAAAAAAGTTATTTATTTTGTGTTTGTGCCAGATTGCATTGCCTTTTCTGCGCGTTCAGGCATTGCCTTGTGTCTGTTTCATGCCTGATTGCAATCCAAATACGCCGTGTTTGCTCACCAAACACGGCGTATTTGGTGAGCAAACACGGCGTATTTGGTGAGTAAACACGGCGAGTTTGCGCGGCGGTCAACGGTCAAGTGGATGTCGTTATGACCGCAGTCACGCTCACATATATCCCAACCAGCGCAGGATGTCGTTGAGGTTGGCGACCACCATGAGCAGTATGAGCAGTCCGAAGCCGGCATACTCGGCATATATGAGGAATTTCTCCGACGGCTTGCGGCGCGTAATCATCTCGTAGAGAAGGAAGAGGACGTGTCCGCCGTCGAGTGCCGGGATGGGGAGTATGTTCATGAAGGCGAGTATGATTGACAGGAATGCCGTCATCATCCAGAACGAGTGCCAGTCCCACGTCGGCGGGAAGAGGCTGCCGATGGCGCCGAAGCCACCGAGCGACTTGGCTCCCTCGGCGGAGAAAACGTAGCGCATGTCGCCGACGTATCCTGCCAGGGTGTTCCATCCGTAGGCAATTCCTGCCGGTATGCTCTCGAGCAGTCCGTACTCCACGTTCACGGGCTTGTAGTATGTGGCGATGCTCGTCTGTCCCACGCCGAGCAGCAGTTCGGGCGTCATGGTCAGCGTGGTGTTCAGCGTGTCGCCGCCAGCCTTTCCGCGCGCCACGCTCACCGTCACGGTGCGCACCTTCATCGAGTCGGCGTGCGAGTCGGCGCTGGCGAGCATGTCGGTTAGGATGCCGCGCTCGAAGTTGAACTCGTTCCACGAGTCAATCGCCTTGCCGTTGATTGCGAGCAGGCGGTCGCCCTTCCTTATCCCCACCTTCTCTGCCGGCGAGCCGGGCATCACGCTGTCAATCTCTGCCGGTACGAACGGGCGTGCGAACACGGGTTCGCTCTTCAGCATTTCCAGGAGGCTCATGTCGCCGGGCATGGCGATGTCGATTTTCTTGCTTGCCACCACTCTCCCCGACGCGTCGGTGACGTTCCTCATCACCTGTACCGTCTTCGCGTCGGCGATGTCGCGGTAAACGTCAACGTTGAACTTGCCGAACGGCTTGCCGTCGCAGCCCATGAGGATGTCGTGGTCCTGGAAGCCAAGTTTCTTCGCCTCGGTGTTGAACTTCCATCCCATCGAGAAGTCCTTCGTGTCGAAGTAGGAGTCGCCCCAGGCAAAGAGCACCATGGAGTAGATGAACAGTGCGAGGACGAAGTTGACCAGGACGCCGCCCAGCATGATGAGCAGGCGCTGCCATGCGGGCTTCGTCCGGAATTCCCACGGCTGCGGCGGTGCCTTCATCTGCTCGGTGTCGAAACTCTCGTCTATCATTCCCGAAATCTTGCAGTAGCCTCCTAATGGCAGCCATCCCACGCCGTATGTCGTGTCGGATTTCCTCGGCTTGAACTCGAAGAGGTGGAACCAGGGGTCGAAGAACAGGTAGAATTTCTCCACCCTCACCCCGAATAGTTTTGAAAACAGGAAGTGCCCTCCCTCGTGGAGCAGCACTAATAGTGATATTGCCAGCGTGAACTGCAGCAGTCTTATCAAGAAAACTTCCATTTGTCAATAATATGTTTTTACGGTTTTATTTGTCAAGCGTTTCCGCCGCGATGCGCCTTGCCTCGCGGTCTGTCTCGATGTATGTGTCGTAGTCGGGGTTTGCGGCGAACGTTGCGCGCTGCATGGTGCGCTCTATCGTCGCTGCAATCTGCGGGAACGTGCAGCGGTCCTCAAGGAAGGCGCGGTTGGCAATCTCGTTGGCGGCGTTCACGATGCACGGCATGTTGCCCCCCCGGGCTATTGCCTCGAATGCGAGCGCGAGGCAGCGGAACTTGCCGAGGTCCGGCTCGAAGAACTCCAGGGGCTGGCGGAACAGGTCGAGGCGTTTTCCGGTGAGCGTCAGCCGTTCGGGGAACGAGAAAGCATACTGTATCGGCAGGCGCATGTCCGGCACGCCGAGCTGCGCCTTTACCGAGCCGTCGCAGAACTGCACCGCGCTGTGGACTATGGACTGCGGATGCACGAGCACCTGTATTCTGTCTGCCTCCACGCCGAAGAGCCATTTTGCCTCGATCACCTCGAAGCCCTTGTTCATCATCGTCGCGGAGTCTATCGTTATCTTCGCCCCCATGTCCCACGTCGGGTGCTTCAGCGCGTCGGCCTTCGTCACGCGCGCGATCTGCTCCTCCGTCATCAGCCGGAACGGTCCTCCCGATGCGGTGAGCAGGATTTTCTCGATGGCGTTGTCGCCCTCTCCCACGATGCTCTGGAATATCGCCGAGTGCTCGCTGTCAACGGGCAGTATCGGGGTGTGGTTCTCCATGGCGAGCCTCGTTATCAGTTCGCCTGCCACGACGAGCGTCTCCTTGTTGGCAAGGCAAATCTTCTTCCTTGCCTTTATGGCGCGTATCGTCGGCGAAAGCCCGGCAAAGCCCACCATCGCCGTGAGCACCATGTCTATCGGGCCGGCCTCCACGATTTCGTCGATGGCGCGTGCCCCGGCATACACCTTCACGTCGGGCATGTCGGCGAGCAGCGTGCGCAGCTCGTCAAGCCTTGCCTCGTTGGCAATCACCACTGCTGCCGGGTGGAAGCGGCGGGCCTGCTCGGCGAGTTCCCTCACGCGGTTGTTCGCCGTGAGGCAGTACACCTCGTACATCCCGGGATGCTCCCCGATTACCTGCAGCGCCTGTGTGCCGATGCTCCCCGTCGAGCCTAATATCGCAATTTGTTTCTTTTTTCCCATTTCCTTGATGTCTGTATGTGTCTATATATCGAGCAGCCCCTCCGGCAGATCCATAGTTATCGTCCTGCCGTCGGTGTCAATCTCCTTTATCAGTTCCGGTGTTGCGGGTATCAGTATTTTGCCGCCATCGCCGGTCCTCACCTCGAAAAGAGCGTTTTCTGTTGTTGTGTCGATGCCGCAGACCGTCCCCGCGACCTTGTTATATATGCAGTCCCTGATTTCGAACCCGGCCAATCCGTTCATGTTGAGTTCCCCGCTGCCGCTGTCCGAGAGTGCCACAGGGAAGAACACCTCGCAGTTCGTCAGCTGGCGTGCCTGCTCCTGCGTGTCGATGCCGCAGAACTTCACTATCGCCGTCTCGTCAGACCGGAAGCGGTATTCCTCGATGAAGAACGGCACGAGTATGCCCTCGATGCTGAGTATCAGGTATTCCGCGTCAACGCGGTCGAACACGTCGTCGCTGAACGTCATCGTCACCTCGCCCCGCACGCCGTGCGTCTTTCCGGTCCGGCCTATCCTGTAAACGTCTTCCTCGCGTATCATCCCTCAGTTGTCAACCCTTGTTATGCGCGCCCCGAGGGCGTTGAGGCGTGCCTCGATGTTCTCGTAGCCCCGGTCAATCTGCCCGATGTTGTCAATCCTGCTCGTCCCCCTTGCCGTAAGCGCGGCGATGAGCAGCGCTATGCCGGCGCGTATGTCGGGGCTCGTCATGCGTCCGGCGCGCAGTTGCTTGCGGTGGTCGTGCCCCACCACTACTGCGCGGTGCGGGTCGCAGAGGATGATCTGCGCTCCCATGTCAATCAGCTTGTCGACGAAGAACAGGCGGCTCTCGAACATCTTCTGGTGTATCAGCACCGAGCCGCGCGCCTGCGTTGCCACCACGAGCAGCACCGAGATGAGGTCTGGCGTGAGCCCGGGCCATGGCGCGTCGGCGAGTGTCATTATCGAGCCGTCGATGAACGAGTCCACCACATAGTGTGCCTGGCGCGGTATGACGAGGTCGTCGCCGCTGGTGACGATGCTCACCCCGAGCCGGCGGAAGGCCTCCGGGATTATACCGAGGTTTTGCGCGGACACGTCCTTGATGCGTATGCCGTCGCCGATCATCGCCGCCATGCCGATGAACGAGCCCACCTCGATCATGTCCGGCAGTATCCTGTGCGACGTGCCGTGGAGCCTCTCCACGCCGTCTATTGTCAGCAGGTTGCTGCCTATGCCGGAGATGCTCGCCCCCATGGCGTTGAGCATCCTGCAAAGTTGCTGTATGTATGGCTCGCACGCTGCGTTGTAGATTGTCGTCGTGCCTTCTGCCAGCACGGCGGCCATTATGATGTTTGCCGTTCCCGTGACGCTTGCCTCGTCGAGCAGCATGTATGTGCCTCGCAGCGAGTTTTGCCTCTTGCCGCCGTTGGGCATTGCCTTTATCTCAAACGCGTTCTCGTCGCCGTTGAACTCCATGCGCGCGCCGAGTTTCCTGAAGCCGAGGAAGTGGGTGTCGAGCCTCCGCCGCCCAATCTTGTCGCCTCCCGGTTCTGCCACGACGGCCTTCCCGAAGCGTGCCAGCAGCGGTCCCATCATCATCACCGACCCCCTCAGCGCGGCGCATTTCCGCACGAAGGCATCGCTGCCGAGCGTTTCGGGGCTGATGTTGCGGGAGTTGAACACATATTCGCCATCCCCCGCCTTGTTCACCTCAACGCCGATGTCGCGCAGCAGTTGTATAAGGTTGTTGACGTCGAGGATGTCTGGCGTGTTGCTGATGCGCACGTCCTCCTCCGTCAGCAGCGAGGCGCAGATCACCTGCAGGGCCTCATTCTTGGCGCCCTGTGGCACGATTGTCCCGCTGAGCGTGTGTCCTCCTTCTATGATGAATGATTGCATGGCAGATGGTGTTATTCCTTACTTCCTCCTTCTTCTCTTGTTCTGCTGTCCCTGTGTGGATTGCTTCATGGGGTAGCGGTCGTCGAACTTGAACGTGGATAGGTCGAGTTGTATCACGCCGTCGGTGAAGCGCGCCAGGTCGCTCGCGATCTTCTCGTCGTCGACTGCCCCGTGGCTCCACTGTATGAGGTTGCGTTTCATCTGGTTTGCCGTGAGGCTGGTCAGTTCGTCGCGTTCCCTTCCCTCGGGCATGTTCTTTAGTTTCCCGAACAGCTCGAACAGCATCTTGCCGTAGTGTCTCACTGGGATTTGCTGCATCGGGTAGTCCATCGGCTCTGGCCTGGTGGCAATCTTTAGCGCCGACGACACGTCGAACGGATAGTCGATGTCGAGCTTGAAGTTGCTCATTATGGCGAGGTGGTCCCACAGTTTCCGCTCGTGGTCTATGCTCTCGCGGTTTTTCGGCGCCATCTGCCCCATCACCTTTATTATTGCTTTGGCGCATCGCTGGCGTTCCTGCTTGGTTGGCAGGGTCATGGCGTGGTCCACCATCTTCTGCACCTCGCGCCCGTATTCAGGCATCACGAGTTTCTCGCGTTGCGTGTTATAGTCAAGTCCTTCGATGTTCATATATAATTCATTTATTTCTTGTTGTCCGTATGTAGGTTGCCTGCCTGGCTCTCGCTTCCTGCCTGGCTCACAGCAGTTTCTTGGGTGTCTTCGCCACGAAGTCCTTCAGGTAGTAAGGCACAAAGTAAGCCACGTCCTCAAACTCTTCGCTCACCCATTTTCTCTCCGCGATGGGGAACATGTACTTCGCCAGTGGGTCTATTCCATCGATTAGCCTCGCGTTCGGGTGGTTTATAGTCTCCATGCACTTCGCCGCCCCGTTGCCGAAGAAGTACACCGGGTGGTGGTCGAGGTACTCGCGGTAGGTGCCGGCGTCCACTATGTCTGCGCGCGTTTCGCGCCGCTCATTGAGCGCCCGGTCGTATATTGCGGAGTAAACCTCCATGCGCCGTGCGTCTATCATCGGGCAAAGCAGCGCGTCGTCCTCGATTTCGTGGTTGAGCAGCACCGGCACGCTCATAACCTCGAGCGTTGGCACGGCGAGCAGCGGCACGTTCCTCCCGTAGCATATTCCCTTCGCCATCGACACTCCGATGCGAAGCCCGGTGTATGACCCGGGGCCGCAGCTCACCGCCACCGCGCCGAGCGGGATGGCGTGGTTGTCGGTGAACGACAGGGCCTCGTCGACGAAGGCACCGAGGCTGACGGCATGGTTGGGCCCGCTGTGGTCCTCCTGTTTGAATATGCACTGACCGTTCTCGCTCATTGCCACGGAACAAACGCCTGTGCTTGTCTCAATGCTTAAAATACACGACATAATCCTGTTGTTGTCCTAATAATTTTGCAAAATTACGCATTTTCCGATAAAAAATAGTACTTTTGCAGAAAATTAACTCGAAAGGTATATATGATACAGTCAATGACGGGCTACGGCAAGGCTGTCGTGGCATACAAGGACAAGAAGATAAACGTTGAGGTTAAGTCGCTGAACTCAAAGGCTCTCGACCTCTCCATGCGCGTGGCTCCGCTCTACAGGGAGAAGGAAATAGAGATGAGGCAGATGGTGTCGGCGGCGCTCGTGCGCGGCAAGGTTGACCTGAACGTGTGGATTGAGCGGGAGGCTGGTGTCGATGCCACGCCAATCAACGTGGCGCTCGTGGAGAACTACTTGGCCCAGTTGAGGGATATTGCCGCAGGGGTGGGGCTGGAACTGTCGCCGGTAACACTGCTGCCAACGCTGATGCGTATGCCTGGCGTGCTTGAAAAGACCGAGGTGGAAACGCTTGAAGACGGGGAGTGGGCTGCCGTGAAGGAGGCTCTCTCCGCCGCTCTCTCCGCCGTCGTGGGGTTCCGCCGCCAGGAGGGAGCCGCGCTGCAGCGCAAGTTCGGGGAGAAGATTGACAACATTGCCGCGCTGCTCGCCAGTATAGAGCCGTATGAGAAGTCGCGGGTGGAGAAGATACGGCAGCGCATCGTCGAGGGGCTGAAGACCATTCCCGGCGTGGAATACGACAAGAACCGCCTCGAGCAGGAACTCATCTACTACATCGAGAAACTCGACATCAGCGAGGAGAAGCAGAGGCTCGCCAACCACTTGCGGTATTTCCGCGAGACAATGGAGCGCGACGAGTGCCAGGGAAAGAAACTCGGCTTCATCGCGCAGGAGATGGGGCGCGAGATAAACACCACCGGCTCGAAGAGCAACCTCGCCGAGATGCAGAACATAGTGGTGAGGATGAAGGACGAGCTGGAGCAGATAAAGGAGCAGGTGCTCAACGCGCTGTAGCCGGCGAGCGGCTCACCGGCGTGCGGGAACGCAGAACACCTTGACCACCGTGTTCTCTCCATTTGCCCCTTTCTGCACCGCGCATTTCCCGTCAGCCCACACCGCGCCTTTGAAGCCGGCATTGCCTGTGGCATAAACTTTCCCGTCTGCCACTGCGATTGAATTTATCCAGCCGAATACGCCAGCGCGGTCCATGTCCATTGCCTTGCCGTTTTTCCATATCGCCGGCATTCCATAGGAATTCCCGGTGTCGTCAGGGATTGTGCTGTTCGCACTTCCTCCGACGTATATGTCATCTCCGTCAACTGCCATGCAGGTCGCCGTCGCGTTGGGATCGTCTGTGTCAATGGTCATCAGGGGGTTGCCATTCTTCCACACCGTCAGCCGTGTCGCGCAGGGTGGGACATCATCCTGCGAATGCATCAAGGCGTAGGTGTTGCCGCCCGAGACAGTGATTGCGGTGAAGCCGAACATCGTCTTCCCGTTGTCCGGGGCGCGGAAGACGCTTATTTCGCCGTTCTTCCACACCGCGCCATACCCGTCGTAGTCATTGAAAGAGCCACGGTAAACCCTGCCGCAGACATATATGTTGCCGTTCTCTGCCACCGCGCCGTTGATTTCATTGCATTTGAAGCCGTTGAGGTCGTAAATCTCCGTTCCTCTGTCTTTTGTCCACGCCAAAGGCCGCAAGTTCATTGTTCCGTCCTTGTCCGTAACGCTGGTCCATCCCACGACAACAAGTTCCCCGCCGGCATCAAGCAGCGCAACTCACGCTTATCAAGGCTGCCATCAGAATGAATAATTTTCTCATGCGCGTGTCCTTTATTGTTTGGCTTTTTAATTCTTTGCCGGCATGGCTATGACTTTACTCCCGTTGCACCTGCAGTTTTTCTTCCCGAGGGGCTCGCAAATGCCGTCTGTCCACAGTGCCGCATTATTTCCGGAAGACCCGGCGGCATACAGTTTGCCTCCGGCGACGGTCATTGAGTTCACATGCCCCTCTTCCTCCATGCGCCCTATTTTCATAACCTTGCCGTTCTTCCATATCCTCGGCACGGAAATGACAAGTCTTTTCGCTGGGTCGGTCATGCGGTCCTCACTCCCGCAGGCATAGACATCATCGCCGTCCACCACCAGGCAGCTCGCGTTTGCGCCTGTCCCGTTGTTGCCTATCCCCATCAGCGGCCTGCCGTTTTTCCACAGCTTTATATCGCTCTTGTCCTGGCTGTCGTCAGACGAGTACATCGCCGTGTATATGTCATCGCCCGAGACGGCAATAGATGTTGCCAGAAGGTCCGTCGCGGCATCCCCCGCGTCAGTTGGGCCATAGGTGATAAGTTTCCCGTTCTTCCATACCACGGGGGCGCTGGTCATGTAATCGCAATCCTTATACCCTCCCCCGCAGACGTATATGTTGCCGTTGGCAGCCGTGACTCCGTGTATTGTCAGGCTCGCGAAGTCCCCCATCTCAAGCCTTATGGTGTTTCCATCCAAGTCCCACATCACGCCCTCGGACTTCCACACATTGTCGTTTTTCGAGGTGAGCACTTGTCCGACCGCCACGGGCTTTCCTCTGTTGCTTACCAAGAACACCGATTGCAGCTTCGTGGCATCCCCCAGCCTTGTGAACTTGCCGCCGTGGCACATGAAAAACTCAATTCGCGCATAGCCGTCGTTGTATGCCACGCCGAGGAAGGCAGGCCCGCCTTTCGCCGCCACAATGTCGTTTGGCGAGAAATGATCGTAACCCGGTGGCGTGCCTACACTGCCGTCTGCCAGCAGCACCCCGTTCTTCCAGCAAACGCCGTAGGCATACGCCTCTCCGTTGCCCTCGCCGATTGTGTCCTCGGCCTGACCGAGCACGTAGATGTCATAATTGCATGTCCCGCCTTGCTTCTTTTGCTTCGCCCCAGGCTTGTTGTTGGCATTGCAGCCAATCACCATGGCGGCTGCAAGCAAAATAATTAGTTTTTTCATGGTTGTGTTGCCTTTATTGTTAATCCGTTTGCAAATATACAAAATAATTCCCACACCTGTTATAAAAACGATGAAAAAACGCGTCATGTCCGGCTGTGGCTGCATTTGTCGCGCGGCGTATGGTGAGCAATCAGCCCCTGCCGCGTCAATATCCCGGGATTTTCGCGACGGTTTGGAAAATTTTTATTAACTTCGCGCCATGAAAGGAAACAAACTAATCATCTTCTCTGCTCCCAGCGGGAGCGGCAAGAGCACAATATTGAACTGGCTGATGGCCGAGCACCCGGAGCTGTCGCTCGCCTTCAGCATATCCTGCACGAGCCGCCCGCCGCGCGGGACGGAGCGCGACGGGGTGGAGTATTTCTTCATCACGCCGGAGGAGTTCCGCCGCCGCATCGCCGCCGGCGAGTTCCTCGAGTACGAGGAGGTTTACCAGGACCGCTTCTACGGCACGCTCAAGTCGCAGGTGGAGCGTCAGTCGGAGGCCGGGCAGAACGTGGTATTCGACGTTGACGTGAAGGGCGGCTGCGCCATAAAGCAGTTTTATGGCAGCCGGGCACTTAGCATCTTCATACAGCCGCCGTCGGTTGATGCGCTGCGCCGCCGCCTCGTCAACCGTGGGACTGACGCGCCGGAGGTGATAGAGCAGCGGCTGCGGCGCGCGGAGTTCGAACTGTCGTTCGCCGGGAAGTTCGACCGCGTGGTGGTGAACGACGACCTGGACAAGGCAAAGGAGGACACACTGGCGGTGGTGAGCGGGTTCCTCGGTCTATGACATACGGCAACTGAATATGCGGCAAGTGAGAGCGGTGGGCATTCTCGGCGGGTCGTTCAACCCGGTCCACAACGGACATGTGGCGCTCGCAAGGGAAATACTCGTCAGGGCGCGCCTCGACGAGGTGTGGTTCATGGTGTCGCCGCAGAACCCACTGAAGCCTGGCGGCGTGCTGGCTGATGACGTGCTGCGCCTCGAGATGACGCGCCTCGCGCTCGAGGACGAGCCACGCCTCGTGGCAAGCGACTATGAGTTCCGCCTGCCGCGCCCGTCATACACATGGAACACGCTGCGGCACCTCGCCGCCGACTACCCCCATCACCGCTTCGCGCTAATCATGGGCGCGGACAACTGGCAGGTGTTCGGCGAATGGCGCAACGGCGGCGACATCATCGCCGCCCACAGCATCCTGATATATCCGCGCCGTGGCTGCGGCATCGACCCGCGCTCCCTGCCGCCGGGCGTGCATCTCATCGACACCCCGCTGTACGACATCAGCAGCACCATGGTGCGCCGCGCACTGGCAGAGGGGCGCGACGTGACGCAGTGGCTGCCGCCGAAGGTGGCGTCGTTCATCGCCAGAAAGGGGCTGTATGGTGCCTTGCCGTGATGCAAACACGGCGTATTTGGACGGCAAACACGCCGAATTTGCATACCAAATACGGCGAATTTGCATACCAAACACGGCGAATTTGCATTGCCGGAGGGCATTAAACACACAAACGGTCATCACGACACAGGTCTTCCCATTTCGTCTTTTCGACCAGTTCCCCCGCCGCTCGCAGCCGCTTGCCGGCATCTTGCCCGCCGTTTTTCCCCGTTGTAGCCCGCCGTGCCTGCAAAAAAGCAACAACCAACCTGTATGGGCAAACGGCTGCAATCAGTCTGGGCCCGAATGACCGATTGTGGTCAAACGCGGGCGGAATGTTAAATAAACGTAAAACGACATGGCGAGAGCGTGCCGGCGCACCGGAATAAGAATAAAAGACGTACCTTTGCACCCAAGAATTATAGAGGGGCCCGTGAACCCCCGGGGACGCCGTGTAAATAGCAGTCACCTTATTATATATAACGGTCATTGCGGTTTGTGAATCGGCGGCTCACTGGCAGGCGGAGAGTCTGCCCGCTCCCAGGTGCGTGAAGCCAGGCGCGATCGGATGGCGACATATCCGGCATATAAAAAACGTTTTAAGTAATATTTTCAAATTACATGAACACTTTAAGTTACAAGACTATTTCCATTAACAGGGAAACAGCAAAGAAAGAGTGGGTCGTTGTCGATGCCACCGATCAGGTGGTGGGACGTCTCTGCTCCAAGGTGGCGAAGTTGATTCGCGGAAAGTACAAGCCGTCGTTCACGCCGCACGTTGACTGTGGCGACAACGTTATCATCATCAACGCCGAAAAGGCGAGGTTCACCGGCAAGAAGGAGACCGAAAAGTTATACACCCGCTACACCGGATACCCCGGCGGCCAGCGTTTCAACACCCCGGCACAGCTGCGCAAGCGCAAGGACGGTGTTGACCGCATCCTCCGCCATGCCGTGAAGGGTATGCTTCCAAAGGGCCGTCTCGGACGTGCGCTGCTTGACAACCTCTACGTTTACGAGGGCGCGGAACACCCGCACGAGGCACAGAAGCCGAGAGCAATTGATATTAATCAGTACAAATAAAGAATAAGGAAAAATGGAAGTAATAAATGCAATAGGTCGCCGTAAGAGTTCTGTGGCACGCGTTTATGTCAGCGAGGGAACAGGCAAAATCACTATAAACAAGAAGGACATCGACGTCTATTTCCCATCTGCGATATTGCAGTATGTGGTAAGGCAGCCGCTGAACCTCCTCGAGGTGGCAGACAAGTATGACATCAAGGCAAACCTCGACGGCGGCGGGTTCACAGGGCAGAGCCAGGCAATGCGCCTGGCCATCGCACGCGCGCTCGTGAAGATAAACGCAGACGACAAGAAGACACTCAAGGACAAGGGATTCCTCACACGCGACAGCCGCGCCGTCGAGCGCAAGAAGCCAGGACAGCCGAAGGCTCGCCGCCGCTTCCAGTTCAGCAAGCGCTGATGTGCCCTGCGGAACAGTGACGAATGTTTAGTATCCAAACCGGCGGGACCCACGGCGGAGCCGTGGTTACCTGGTGGTTGGTTCTAATCGATATAAAGAATTGAAAGGAAAGTAAACAACAAAAAAATCAAAGAAAAAATGGCAAGAACAAACTTTGACCAACTGCTTGAGGCAGGCTGTCACTTCGGTCACCTCAAGCGCAAATGGAACCCGGCAATGGCTCCCTATATCTTCATGGAGCGCAACGGCATTCACATCATAGACCTACACAAGACGGTGGATATGATCGAGGAGGCCGCCGACGCACTGCGACAGATAGCAAAGTCGGGAAAGAAAATACTCTTCGTGGCCACAAAGAGGCAGGCCAAGGACATCGTGGCAGAGAAGGCCACTGCGGTGGGAATGCCTTACGTCATCGAGCGTTGGCCGGGAGGTATGCTAACCAACTTCCCCACAATACGCAAGGCCGTGAAGAAGATGACCAACATCGACAGGATGATCAACGACGGAACTTTCTCGAACCTCTCGAAGCGCGAGATGCTGCAGGTGACAAGACAGCGCGCGAAACTCGAGAAGAACCTCGGCTCGATAGCAGACCTCACGCGCCTGCCGTCAGCACTCTTCGTGGTTGACGTGATGAAGGAGCATATCGCCGTGAGCGAGGCCGTGCGTCTCGGCATACCCGTGTTCGCCATCGTTGACACGAACAGCAACCCGAAGAACATCGACTTCATGATCCCGGCAAACGACGACGCCAAGGATTCAATAGAGGTTATCCTCACCGCTTGCTGCGACGCCATCGCGGAGGGGCTCGCCGAGCGCAAGGTGGAGCGTGCCGACGAGAAGGCCGCAAAGGAGCAGAGCGAGGAGGCTGAAGAAGCAAGGCCGCGCCGCCAGCGCCGCCCGCGCAAGGAAGAGAAGCAAGAGGCTCCGGCCGCTGCTGAGGAGAAGCCTGCCGAGGAGAAGCCTGCCGAGGAGAAGCCTGCGGAGGAGAAACCTGCCGAGGAGAAGCCTGCCGAGGAGTGACAATGACGGCCCTGAAGTAAGGAAGGGGCCTTAATCTTTATTTTTTAACAATTAACAAACATAGGAAATGGCAATTTCAATAGAAGACATAAAGAAACTGCGCGCCATGACCGGTGCCGGCCTTGCTGACGTCAAGAAGGCACTGACCGAGGCAGAGGGCGACTTCGCCAAGGCTAAGGACCTGCTGCGCGAGCGCGGGCTGGCTATCGCCGCAAAGCGTAGCGACCGCGAGACATCAAACGGCTGCGTGCTGGTGAAGAAGGTTGACGGCTTCGCTGCGACGCTGGCACTCAAGTGCGAGACCGACTTCGTTGCCAACGGCGCTGACTTCATAGCCCTCACACAGGCTATCCTCGATGCTGCCGTGGCAGCAAAGGTCAAGACGCTTGACGAGGTGAAGGCTCTCGTGCTGCCCGACGGGCAGAAGGCAGACGATGCCGTGGCTCAGCGTTCGGGCATCACCGGCGAGAAAATGGAACTCGACGGCTATCTCGTAATCGAGGGTGACAACATCGAGACATACGACCACATGGGCAAGCACACACTTTGCACGATCGTACAGACCAACAAGCCTGCCGTCGACGCAGGCCACAAGGTGGCAATGCAGGTGGCTGCCATGAAGCCGGTGGCTCTCGACAAGGACAGCGTTCCGCAGAGCATCATCGACGAGGAGTACAAGGTGGCGGTTGAGAAGACAAAGGAGGAGCAGGTGGAGAAGGCCGTCGTGGCTGCCATCAAGAAGGCCGGCATCAACCCGAACCTCGTGGACAGCGACGAGCATATCGAGTCGAACATCAACAAGGGATGGCTCACGCGCGAGGAGGCTGACAAGGCAAGGGAAATCCGCGAGAAAACCGCTGCCGAGAAGGCTGCGAACCTGCCTGCGCAGATGATTGAGAACATCGCAAAGGGACGTGTGGCAAAATTCCTCAAGGAGAACTGCCTCGTGGACCAGGAGTTCCAGTTCGGAGACGGCGACAAGGTCACAGTCGCACAGTGGCTTGCCGCACAGGACAAGGAACTGAAGGTGGTGGCATTCAAACGCTTCACACTCGTTGCCGACTGATATTTGACATACACATTTGAAAATAAATCCCGGGGCGCATACCGCATTCCGGGATTTTTTCATATCTTTGCACGGGGAAGGTGTGATGGCTGTCCCTGTTGTTGCATGACAAATCAGTGACAAGATGAAGATTTTTGCAGTTGGAATGAACTACGCGCAGCACAATAAAGAACTGCATGGCGCGTTGTATATATCTGAAGAACCTGTGATTTTCACCAAGGCAGACTCGGCGTTGCTGAAAGACGGGAAGCCGTTTTTCGTGCCTGACCACCTCGGGAGGGTCGACTACGAGACGGAACTGGCGGTCAGGATCTGCCGCCTCGGCAAGGGGATACCGGAGCGTTTCGCACACAGGTACTATGACGCGGTGACGGTGGGGATAGACTTCACCGCCCGCGACTTGCAGGAAAGGCTGCGGGCCGCCGGGCAGCCGTGGGAACTGTGCAAAGGCTTCGACGGCGCGGCGGCGATAGGCACATGGGTTGACAAGGATAGCATTGGCGACGTGCAGGCCCTGGACTTCCATCTCGAAATCAACGGGACCACAGTGCAGGAGGGCTTTACGGGCGACATGATATTCGGCGTTGACCGGATAGTGAGCTTCATAAGCCAGTTCTTCACCCTTAAGACAGGCGACATCGTTTACACCGGCACACCTGCCGGGGCGGGGCCGGTGAGCGCTGACGACCACATCACGGGTTTCATCGGGGACAGGAAGGTGCTCGAGTTCAACGTGAAATGAAAAATAAAAGAATGATGAACATGCGGAAAACGACATTGACTCACGCGGTCTGGGCATCGCTGGCTCTTCTGCCGGCGCTGTTGCTGCTGTCTTGTCTGCCGGCACAGGCGCAGACGCGCTTCATCAACCTCACCGCCGACGAGGTTGAGATAGACTCCGTGCTTCCTTATTTCGGCTACAGCCAGCGGCTCGGCGACAACTATGCCGACTCGGTGTATGCCGCAGAGATCGCATATCCGGAGTTCTACGACATGTCGCGTGAGGACATAGAGGCATACATGAAGATAACCGACATGCTACCGCCGGCAATGCCCGAGGTGGACTGCCGCGTGGTGGCGGAACGGAAGAGGGGCATACTGCGCGTGGGCTTCACGCCGATAGCGTATCGCGACGGCAAGTATCAGAAACTTGTAAGTTTCATGCTGCGTGTGACGGCAAGCGCGGCAAAACGCGGCGAGCGGCGCGTGGCAGCAAGGGAGAGCGTGCCGCCGGCGGAGAGGTATGCCGAGAACTCG
>URLI01000032.1 GCA_900548585.1 uncultured Prevotella sp.
CCTGCCAAAGAACTCCTTCCAATATGCCTGCGGACAACGGGCAAGCCCGTTTTTTCCGAAAGCGAGTGCAAAGGTAACACTTTGATGCGGAACCGCAAAACTTTTGAGAGGGAAATTTCAAAAAAAGATGTTTTTAACATTTCACGATTATAAAACGGGGAAGGAAACACAATAACACATTATATTATATATATCCCCTGGCACACAGAGAATGAGAAATCAACCACAAACACCACGCAGTTGTACTTCATGCCACGCACGGCATTTTCCGGCAACAACAACGCTATTGAAATTTTTAATTTTGGAAAAACCATCAAAATGCAGTGATTTTGTATCTTTTTTCTTATCTTTGCCGTGTCTTCCGTTCCTTTTCTTATTTTGATTAGCAAGAACAAGGTAAGCAAGAACCCACGGCACGACATACCATACAGGGAAAATCACACTACTAACAAACATATAATAACGCCAAATCAGAGTGTTGCGTAAATAAAGACAATGAAGATACTTCACACGAGCGACTGGCATTTAGGCCACACGCTTTACAACTATGACAGGACAGAAGAACAGGCCGACATGCTTCGCCAGATGACGGAAATCGTGGAAAGGCACAAGCCGGATGTGTTTTTACTTTCCGGCGACGTTTATCATACCCCACAGCCATCAGCGGCGGTACAGACCATGTTCACCGACGCCATGGTGAGAATACATGATGCGAACCCGGGAATGACCATCGTCGTGACCGCCGGCAACCACGACAGCGGAACGAGGCACGAAATATTCCGCACCCCATGGAAAGCTCTGAAATTGCACGCCATCGGCAACCTTTCGAAGGACAACATCGGGGAACACATCATAGAAATACCAGGCAAAGGATATGTTGTGGCGGTTCCCTACGCCTTCGAAAGGAATATTCCCGAAGGATTCTTCCAGACGCTGCTTGACGCAGTCGCGGAGAGAAACGCGGAAAACCTTCCCGTCGTTATGACGGCCCACACCACGCTAAGGGGGTGCGACTTCACCGGCCACGACAAAGCCTCGGAATACTCCGTCGGCGGCATCGACTCGGTTGACATCCAACAGATGGGCGAAGGCTATGACTATCTGGCTCTCGGGCATATCCATCACGCGCAGTTCGTGCATACAGGCAAGCGCAACGTGAGGTATTGCGGGACACCCATCGCCGTAAGCTTTGATGAGAAATACGACCACTCGGTAAGTATAGTGGATATTGCGGGACACGGCGAAAAGCCAGATGTCACGGAAATCAGTATTACGAACATCCACCCGCTCGTGACACTCCCCACACAGGGGTTTGCATCGTGGGAAGAGGCAAAGAAACTACTTAGCAACTACCCGGATGACATTCCCGCATACATACGCCTGAACGTGGAAGTTGATGATTTCCTGCCGGTGGAGGCCAACGCCGAAGCCGACAGCCTGACAACAACAAAACGATGCCGATTCTGCCACATAAACTCCAAGCGAAAGTCTGAGGGGAAAGACTGTGAGGGAACGCTGACCGTACAGGAGTTCCGCCACGAGGAGCCAATCGAAATTGCAAGGCGCTATGCAGGCGACATTGGCATCGCTTTCGACGAGGATATGGCAGAACTATTCAACGAAACACTCAAATTGCTTGACGAGGATACACGCAACGACTGAAAAAGACGGAGGGAAAAGCATGAAAATACAACAACTCAAGATACACAACATAGCATCAATCGAGGATGCCTTTATCGATTTCGAAGCAGAGCCACTGGCAGGCAGCGGGGTGTTCCTGATAACAGGAAAGACGGGGGCAGGCAAATCGACAATCCTCGACGCCATCTGCCTGGCGCTCTACGCCAACACTCCAAGGCTTGCCAGCAGCCAGATGCAAGGCAACACCACGGATGCCGAGCAGCAAGTCAAGATAAAAGACCCACGACAACTTATGCGCAGGAATACCGGCGAGGCGTTTGTCTCACTCACCTTCACCGGCAGCAATGGCGTTCACTATGAGGCGACATGGACCGTTTGGCGTGCCGGGAAGAAGCCAACGGGAAAATTACAATCAAAGAACTGGCAGTTGAGAGACCTCGGCTCTGACCGAACCATCACAAAGGACGGCGAGATAAGGTTGGAAATAAAAGCCGCCGTTGGCCTCGACTTCAACCAGTTCTGCCGCACCACGATGCTTGCACAGGGCGAGTTCACACGCTTCCTGAACAGCGAAGACTCTGACAAGGCCGCTATTCTTGAGAAAATCACCGGCGTTGACATATATTCAAGGATTGGAGCAAAAGTGTATGAAATCACCCGAAACAAGGAGGAGGATTTGATACAAGCCCGACAAAAGGTGGATGACACGCACACCCTTTCAGAGGAGGAGGTCGCGGAAAGACAGAAAACGCTGGAGGAATTGGCCACACAGTTGAAAGAGGCCAAAGAACTTAGTGGAAAGGAAACCGCAAAACGCGACTGGCTCAGGGCTGACGGCGAATATGACAAGGAAATCGCAGACGCCAAGGAAGCACTGAAGACAGCCAAGGGCGTTATTGACAGTGAGGACTTCAAGAAAAAGGAACAGACCGTCAACGACTGGAAAGCCTCCGCCGACGCACGCCGCCAGATGAGGGAGACCGAGCGGGCGACAAAAATAATGGAAACGCAGGAGCGAGAACTTGAACGCCAGAAAAGCGAATACGCGAAACTGTTAGGCGGACTGGAGTTTGCCGGGAACAAGATAAGAAAGACAGAATCGGAGATAAAGGAAATCAACTCACAGCTCGAAAGCGAAGCGGAAAAGGCCGGCACTTATGCCAACGCGCAGACCATCGCGGGACACCTGAACGCAATTCGCGACGGCCGCAGCTCTATAAGGAAGAACAAGAGAATAATATCCCTCGAGGAAAAAATGATTGCCGACAAACTTAATCCCGCACTGAACATTGCGAAGGATAAAGAAAGCAAGGCAAAGGAGGCTTTCGGAGAAAAAGAGAGAGAAGTTAAAGCGCATGAAAAGGCGGCAGAAAAATCAAATCTCACGGAGTTGCGCAGAAAGCGTGACACGGCAAAGGATGCGCTTGGCAAAATAAAGACAGCCAGGGAACGCATGGAAACACTCGCCGCCGCGAGATCCGACAGGGATAAAAGACACAGGGAAATCACCGGACGGCTCGCCGCAATAGAAGAAAAAAAGAAGGCGGCCAAAGGAATCGACGGGCCGCTACATGACGCAAAGACACGGATGGACGCAAAGAAAGAAGAACTCGACAAACAAAGCGACACCATTGACAAGTTTGCAAAAGCACTCCGCGCGCGACTTAAAGCCGGCGACATCTGCCCTGTCTGCCGGCAAAAAATAGAAAGCGAGACACCTCACGAGGACGTGCTGGCAGACCTTGTTTCCGGGCTGAGGAACGCATACGCGGAGGCAGAGAAGAAGTACAGCCGCCTGCTTGACGAAAAGAACAAGGTTGACGCGGAAATCAAATCGGACACGTCAAATTACGAGCGCGACCTCAAAGCATACAATGAGGACAGGTCTGTGGCGAACGCCGAGCAGAGAGCCATTGCCGCCTGCAAGGAGTGTGGCGTAATGGAGACCAACGACACCACCCTGCCCACACTTGACACATTGGAAAACGAAACAGCAAACACAATCGAGGCGCTTGATGCCATAATCAAGGAAGGAGAGGCAAAGGAAGCGGAGGCAAGGAGACTCCGCAATGAACTGGACAAGATGCGGAAGGAGACAGAGGCACTGACCAGAAACGTCCGGACGGCAGAGAAGGCCGTCAACGATAGCAACGCGCGCATATACACCGCCAGGGAACTCGTAAAGTCAAAGCAAAAGGAGGTGACGGTGGCAGAACAAAGCGCAAAGGCACTGATAACGTCTGATGACTGGGCAATCGACTGGAACACATCGCCCGGAGAATTTGCCGAAGCGCTCACCGTCGCCGCGAGGAAACACGACGGCAACACGAGGAGAAAACAAGTGCTGGCAGGCACGCTGGATGCCGCAAGAGCCAACGTGGAAAGTATCGCAAGCATAGTGCGCGCAATAACCGAGGCAATGCCTGAATGGAAAGACACCACCCCGGCAATGGTCATGGAAATGGAAGACATGCCCGGCAAGGCGAACGAAATAAACACTGCCGTCGCCGCCGCACTGACAAAAGAAAGAAGTGCCAAGGAGACATCGGACTACAACAAGGCGAGACTGGACGAGTTCCTTTCCGGGCATGGCGGCATCAGCCTTGAACGGCTTTACCAACTCGACAAATATACGGCTGGGGACATAGCGGCAGAGGAGACCCGGGTCAAAGGCGCCCGCGACGCCGTGCTGACAAAGACGACCCTGCTTGAAAACGCCGAAAAGCAGCAAAGCGCACACAAAAAGGAAAAACCGGAAATGCAAGAGGGTGACACGCAGGAAGCGCTTGCCGCAAGGATAGAAGGCATCGACAGGCTGCTGACCGGAATAAACGAGAGTAAAGGAGCAATCAACCAGGAGTTGAAAGCCGACGGCGAGAACAAGAAAAGGGTCGGGGCGTTGATGGAGGAAGTCGGCAGGAAAAGGGAGATATACCAGAAGTGGTCGCGCATGAACCAGTTCATCGGTGACGCCACCGGCAGCAAATTCCGCAAGGTAGCGCAGAGCTACGTGCTCAGCAGCCTGATACATTCTGCCAACGGTTACATGAAGACACTGACCGACCGCTACACGCTGAAAGTGACACCCGGCACATTCGTCATATCCATGGAAGACGCCTACCAGGGATTTGCCTCACGCGCGGCGAGCACCATCTCGGGCGGCGAGAGTTTCCTCGTTTCCCTGGCACTGGCGCTGGCACTCAGCGACATCGGCGACACGCTATCCGTTGACATGCTGTTCATCGACGAGGGCTTTGGCACGCTCAGCGGAGAGCCGTTGCACAACGCCATAAACACGCTGCGCTCGCTCCACACCAAGTCAGGACGGCACGTCGGGATAATTTCGCATGTTGAGGAGCTGCGGGAACGCATACCAGTACAAATACAGGTGGAACAGGAGGGCAACAGTTCAAGCAGCAAGGTAAGTATTGTCTCCTGGAACGGCGAATGATCCGAAACAGGCATCTGAAGCCCTGAGTGTTGTTGGCTGCCCGGGCAGGCCAGTTGTCGTGCTTTTGCAGGCACGGCGGGCATCGTCAAGAAAAAACGGCGGGCAGTATGCCGTCAGGCAGGTGCTGTCAGCCGCTTTCCCAACAAGACAAAGGGAGGCGCCGCGGTCCGGTGCCTCCCTGCCATTTTTGCAAACCGTTTCCTACGGCTTATTTCTTGAGCAGTTTCTTCTCGAGATGCTTCAGCATATCGACAGTCATGCTGCTGAGGTCGTATTCCGGACACCAGTCCCACTCCTTGCGTGCGCACGAGTCGTCGAGCTTGTCAGGCCAGCTGTCGGCGATGCTCTGCTTCAGCGGGTCCACCTTGTACACCATCTCGAAGTCAGGCTTGTGCTTCTTTATCTCCGCGAAGATTGTCTCCGGGTCGAAACTCATTGCCGTAACGTTGAATCCGTTGTGGTGAACGAGCCGCGACGGGTCTGCCTCCATGATGTTGATGGCTGCGCGCAGGGCGTCCGGCATATACATCATGTCCATCATCGTGCCCTTCCCTATCGGGCAGACGAACTTCTCGCCGCGCACTGCCGAATAGTAAATGTCAACGGCATAGTCTGTCGTGCCGCCTCCTGGAGGCGTGACATACGAGATGAGCCCTGGGAAGCGCACCGAGCGGGTGTCCGTTCCGTATTTCTTCTGGTAGTAGTCGCTGAGCAGCTCCGTCGTCACCTTCGAGACGCCGTAAATCGTCTGCGGGCGCTGCACGGTGTCCTGCGGAGTGTTTACGTGCGGCGTAGTGAGTCCGAACGAGCCGATGGAGCTCGGCGTGAACACCGCGCAGTTGTTCTCGCGCGCCACCTCGAGGATGTTCCACAGGCCGTCGATGCCAATCTTCCATGCCAGCTTCGGCTTCGACTCCGCCACCACCGACAGCAGAGCCGCAAGGTTGTAGATGGCGTCGATGCCGTGCTTCTTCACCACCTCGGCAATCATCGCCCCGTCTGTCACGTCCGCGATTTCAGACGGTCCGCCCTCTTTCAGCTCGCCCGTTGGCTCTGCCCCGGTTATGTAACCGGCCACTACGTTGTCGTTGCCATACTGCCTGCGCAGTTCGCGTGTAAGTTCCGAGCCTATCTGCCCCGTTGAACCAATAACAAGTATTTTCTTCATTCTTAAATATGATAATGTATTTAATAGTATAGACTTTCGCAGTGCAAAATAACCAAAAAAAAACGACATAACACCATTTTACACCTTAAAAGTGCACAATTTTTTATTCGTTGGCGTTTTTTTCACGTTTAAAGGGCGTTTTCTCATTTTTTTTGAGTTACTTTGCGGTTTGAAATCGGACATACTCCGTCAAAGGATGAAATTATTAACCCTAATTACTAACCATAATTCAAAAGTCTATGTACGGAAAAATGAAAGACCATCTCAGACAGACATTGTCAGAGATCCGGGAAGCAGGGCTCTACAAGGAGGAACGCCTCATTGAGAGCCCGCAGAGGGCGGCCATAGAAGTGAACGGCAAGGAAGTGCTCAACTTCTGCGCCAACAACTATCTTGGCCTGTCTGACCACCCACGTCTTATCGAGGCATCGAAAAAGATGATGGAACGTCGTGGTTTCGGTATGTCTTCTGTCCGCTTCATCTGCGGGACACAGGACATACACAAGGAACTCGAGGCAGCCATAACCGACTACTTCAAGACAGAGGACACCATCCTCTACGCAGCCTGCTTCGATGCAAACGGCGGCGTGTTCGAACCACTGTTCACAGACGAGGACGCCATCATCAGCGACTCGCTCAACCACGCCTCCATCATCGACGGCGTGCGTCTATGCAAGGCAAAGCGTTACCGCTATGCCAACGCAGACATGGAACAACTGGAGGAATGCCTCAAGCAGGCACAGGCACAGCGTTTCCGCATCATCGTCACCGACGGAGTGTTCTCAATGGACGGCAACGTCGCACCTGTCGACAAGATATGCGACCTCGCCGAGAAGTATGACGCGCTCGTGATGGTTGACGAGAGCCACTCGGCAGGAGTGGTGGGCAAGACCGGCCACGGCGTGAGCGAGTACTTCAACACCTACGGCCGCGTTGACATCTACACCGGCACGCTGGGCAAGGCATTCGGCGGCGCGCTCGGAGGGTTCACCACCGGCCGCAAGGAAATCATCGAACTCCTGCGCCAGCGCTCGCGCCCATACCTGTTCTCGAACTCACTCGCGCCGAGCATCATCGGAGCATCGCTCGAGGTGTTCCGTATGCTCCGGGAGAGCAACGAGCTGCATGACAAACTCGTGGAGAACGTCAACTATTTCCGCGACAAGATGATGGCCGCCGGCTTCGACATCAAGCCGACACAGAGCGCCATCTGCGCCGTGATGCTCTACGATGCGAAACTCTCGCAGGTCTATGCTGCGAAGATGCAGGAAGAGGGAATATACGTCACTGGTTTCTACTATCCTGTTGTGCCAAAGGATCAGGCCCGCATACGCGTCCAGATCTCCGCAGGCCACAACCGCGAGCAGCTCGACCGCTGCATCGCCGCCTTCATAAAGGTGGGTAAGGAACTTGGTGTCCTGAAATAACAGAGATCCTCATTTTTTACGTTCTAATTGGCGGCAATCGGCGTTGTGTCAAACGGTGATTGCCGCCAACTTTTTAACCCAAATCGGTCATTAGAGCCCGAACTGATTGTAGTTGGTTGCCCAAGCAGATTGGCTGTTGTTTTTTTGCAGGCGTAGCGGGCTACGTCAAGAAAAAACAACGGGCAAGATGCCGGCAAGCGACTGCAAGCAGCCGGGGAACAGGTTTCCAGGATGAAATTGAAAAATCTGTGTTGTAATGACCGCATTTGGGATAATACAATTCACGGACAATCCGCGTCCTGTCCTGACGCGGGTTGTCCGTGGATTATCCAGAAACATGATACCAATGCTTCATTTGATGCAAACAAGGACGCAAACTCGCCGTGTTTACACGGCAAACTCGCCGTATTTACACGGCAAACTCGCCGTATTTACATGGCAAACTCGCCGAGTTTGCGGTCTTGTTAAGCGCAAGCGGCAAAACGATTTTGCCGCTTGCGCCCATACCATTGCTATATCCTTATGCTGACACCGGCGGTGAGCCACAGGCCGGGCTGCGGTATGTTGCCGAAGTCGATATAGTCCTTCTTGTCCAGGAGGTTGTTCACCTCCGTGAATATGGTGTATGCCGGCTTGCTCCACGACAGTCTCGCGTCAACCAGTGAGTACGGCTCGTATTCCCTGCTCGCTCCGCTGCGGTCGGTGTATGACCCGTTGCGCTTCTGGTAGCGGTAGTTGAGTCCGAGGTCGAGGCTTGCCACGATGTGCATCTGCAGCGCCGCCACGAATTTGTGGCGCAGGTACTCCTGCTTGCTCTCTGTGACCACGCCGTCCACCTCGCGCTTGCTCTGGTTGATGTAGTTGTAGCCCAGTTGCAGGTTCTTCAGCACGCCTTGCCGTGGCAGCAGCGTTGCGAGGTCGAGGCGCATGTCCGCCTCCACGCCGATGGCGTTCACTTTCGTGAAGTTGACGCTTTTCCACACGCGTTTCCCTTCCTTCTCCCCGGCTATCCAGTCGATCATGTTCTTGTAGTGATTGTGATACACGCTGACGCTTCCGTATATCCCCCGTGAGGTGTATTTCACTCCGCCCTCCACGGCGCTGAGTTCCTCGGGGTTGAGTTTTGGGTTGGGGACGTGTCCGCCCACGTTGTAGAACAGTTCGGTGAACGTCGGCGTGCGCAGCGACTTGTTCCACGACGCATACATTTTGAAGTGCGCGCCCAGCCTGTAGCTCGCGTCGATGCCCGGGTAGAACCCGAAGCGGCGTTTGTTCCATGTGTTCTTCAGCACCACGCAGCCTGCCGACAGCGTGAAATTGTCAAGCAGCACGTTGTGTTCCATGTGGAAACTGATGTCAGAGCGGCTCAGTCCGTATTTGTAGTCGCGGTCGGTGCCGCCTATGTGCCTCGGCTTGTCGAGCGGCAGTCCCAGGTTGCCGCTCTTGATGTCCTCGTTGCGGTATGCCGCCCCGAATGCCGTCCTTCCCAGCGACGTGTCGAAGAACATGTTTAGCGTAGCCCCGAACACGTTGGTGAGATGGTAGTTGTACGGCACTTTTGCCGCTTCGCCCCGGAAATACTCGAAGCGGTCGTAAGTGCGGTTCCAGTAAACCGCCGGCTTGATGTGCAGCCACAGCGTCTTGCTCTCGCCCTGCAGCGCGGTGAACGTCTTTGCGAGATGCTCAAACTGCGTGTCGCTGCCCGTCCCGTAGAACGTGTTTGAGCCGAAGTCCTTGACGCTCATCCCGGCGTGCCATCTCAAGCCGATGTCCCTGCCGTCGTAGCTGCCCTGGTAGAACGCCTTTCCGCCCTTGTAGTCAGCGTTGAGCGCGCCCGACCTTGCCCGGCTGAAACCGTCGCTGCGCCTGTAGCTTCCACTTATCTGGTTGTTGAATTTCCCTGTTCTTGCGTTGGCTCTTCCCCCGGCGGTGAGATACCCGAAGCTGCCGCCTTCCGTGTTTAGGTCGATGCTGCTTCTGTCCGCCGTCTTCGTCACTATGTTTATCGCCCCTACGAGGCTTGACATGCCGAACAGGCGGCTCGCCGGTCCCTCGATAATCTCAATGCGCTCTATCTCGCTGATGTCGACCGGATACTCCACCGAGTTGTGTCCTGTGTGCGGGTCGGTGATGTCTATGCCGTTCAGCAGCACGGCCACCTGCTCCTGCGTGCCTCCCCTTATGCCGATGTCTGTCTGCGCTCCGAGCGCGCCTCGCTGCCTGACGTCCACCCCGGCGGCATATTTCAGCAGGTCGTTGATACTTTGTGCCGGCGCGGCCTCTATCTCCTCGCGCGTCAGCACAGTAACCATTCTCGCCGCCTTGCCCATGGCAAGCGGCGCAAGCGAGCCGTTCACTTCAAGTGCGTCAAGCAACACCTCCTTGTCATCGCCCGCAGGGTTGACGTCGGGGCGGCGCGTGCTGATGCCGTCTGCCTTGGCGTATGTCAGCGTGGCGACACTGAGCGTGCCGATGATGACCTCCTTGCCGAGGCATGAGAACAGCGCGTAGCCCTTGTTGATGAAATGCGTGAACTTGATTGTCTCGCGTTTGTTAAAACGATTTTTGTACATTGTTTTTAATTGTTTCATGCATCGCTTTGTGCAATGCGGCTGCAAAGTTAGCAAAATAAAACATCACGGCAAAAACATATTGCAACGTAATTGCCGTGCCGGCATGATTGCCGTTGCCCTGTGGCAATCAATGGAAAAAAAAGAAAGTGGCGGACAAAAAAACACGGATAAAGGCTCTTTAATGAAAAAATATTTGTACCTTTGCAGCCCGAAGTATGCCCATAAAGCGGCATACCGCAGCGTAAATGAATGTCTTAGAGCCTCTTAGGATAGATTTGAAGGGTTTGCATGAAGGCGGTAATGTCTTTGAGGCCGACCTTGACGATGCTTTTTTCGAGGCTGTGGGCAGCCGGGAGGTGAGTGGTGGCCGTCTGCACGTGTCGCTGTCTGTGCGCAAGACGAGCGGTTTTTTCGACCTCACGTCACACGTCGCCGGTGTCGTTCGCGTTGCGTGCGGCCTGTGCCTTGAAGACATGGATCTGCCCATCGAGGCTGACAACCATGTCACCGTGAGGCTCGGGAGCAGGGAAACGATGGATGACGACGTCGTGACCGTTGATGAGAACGAAGGAATACTCGACGCGTCGTGGCTCGTCTATGAGTTCATCGTGCTGGCAATACCCATCAGGCATGTGCATGCACCCGGCAAGTGCGACCCTGCCATGACGAAGGTTCTGGAAGAACTGTCATCTGACCGAAGCAGTGGTGAGGAGTCCGGCGGTGCGGTGGATTCCCGTTGGAGCGAACTTTTGAAATTAAAAGATTAAACATTAAAAATATTAAAAGATTATGGCACATCCTAAAAGAAGGCAGTCAAAGACTCGCACACTAAAAAGAAGAACCCACGACAAGGCGGTAGCGCCCACGTTGGCAAAATGCCCCAACTGCGGCTCTTACCACATCTATCACACAGTATGTCCCTCTTGCGGCTACTATCGCGGCAAGATAGCCATCGTTATGGACGAAGCGGCTGAATAAAGATGGGAAAGATTAACGCAGTAATCACCGGCGTTGGCGGATACGTCCCCGACTATGTCCTCGACAACGGGGAACTGTCGAGGATGGTTGAGACCAGCGACGAATGGATTATGTCGCGTGTCGGCATCAAGGAGCGCAGGATACTCAACGAGGAGGGGCTTGGGACGAGCTACATGGCCCGCAAGGCCGCAAAGCAGTTGCTCAAGAAGACCGGGGCGGATCCGGATTCCATCGATGCCTTGATTCTGTCAACCTCGACTGCCGACTACCAATTCCCGTCAACGGCGTCAATCGTACTTGGCAAACTGGGACTGAAGAACGCCCTCGCGTTCGACTTCTGGGCGGCGTGCTGCGGTTTCCTGTATTCACTGGACACCGCTGCCTCGATGATACAGAGCGGCCGCTACAAGAAAATCATCGTCGTGGGGGCCGACAAGATGTCGTCAATCGTGGATTACACGGACAGGCAGACATGCGCCCTGTTCGGCGACGGCGCGGCAGCGGTGCTCGTCGAGGCCACGGAGGAGGAGAACATCGGCCTGATTGACTCCTATCTCAGGTCTGACGGCAAGGGGCTTCCGTTCCTGCATCTGAAAGCCGGCGGGTCAGTATGCCCGTCGAGCCACTTCACCGTGGACCACCGCCTGCACTACATCTACCAGGAGGGGCGCACGGTGTTCCGCTATGCAGTGACGGACATGAGCCAGGACTGCGCCCTGATTGCCGGGCGCAACGGCCTCAGCAAGGACAACATACGGTTCGTCGTGCCTCACCAGGCCAACATACGCATCATAGAGGCAGTCGCAAAGCGTCTCGAGATGCCTATGGAAAAGGTGATGGTGAACATCGACCACTTCGGCAACACCAGCGCCGCCACAATCCCGCTCGCGCTGTGGGAGAACGAGAAACTGCTGAGGAAAGGCGACAACCTCATCCTCACGGCCTTTGGCGCAGGGTTCGTGCATGGCGCGGTCTACTACAGGTGGGCATACGACGGGGCGGAAGGGAATGCAAAATGACATGACCACCGATTAGGATTTTGACACAAGGAATAAAGACGCATCCTATTGACTTCATAATAAGGTGCGTCTTTTTGGATAGGACAGCGATATAAACACAACAATATGCACAAGGCAGGATTCGTAAACATAGTGGGTAACCCCAACGTGGGGAAGTCAACGCTGATGAACCAGCTCGTGGGCGAGCGCATATCCATCGCCACCTTCAAGGCGCAGACAACGCGCCACCGCATAATGGGCATCGTCAACACCGAAGACATGCAGATAGTGTTCAGCGACACGCCGGGAGTGCTGAAGCCTAACTACAGGCTGCAGGAGTCCATGCTGGCATTCTCGGTGAGCGCGCTCGCCGATGCCGACGTGCTGCTTTATGTCACCGACGTGGTGGAGAACCCGGAGAAGAACATGGATTTCCTCGCGAGGGTGCAGAAGATGAGCATACCCGTCATTCTCCTTATAAACAAGATTGACATGCTCGGCGGTGGCACGCAGCCCACGGCACAGCTCGGCGACATCGTCGAGCGGTGGCACAAACTGCTGCCGGATGCGGAGATCCTGCCCATCTCGGCGAAGAACAAGTTCGGTACGGACATGCTGCTCAAGCGCATCGGCGAACTGCTGCCCGAGAGCCCGGCGTTCTTCGGCAAGGACCAGCTCACCGACAAGCCGGCGCGCTTCTTCGTCAGCGAGATAATCCGCGAGAAGATACTGCTCTACTACGACAAGGAGATACCATATTCGGTGGAGGTGTGCGTCGAGAGTTTCAAGGAAAGCGCGAAGGTGATACACATCAACGCCGTGATATACGTCGAGCGCGACTCGCAGAAGGGCATCATCATAGGCCACCAGGGCGTTGCGCTGAAGAAAATGGCCACCGAGGCGCGCAAGTCGCTCGAGCGCTTCTTCGGCAAGAGCATATACCTGGAATGTTTCGTCAAGGTGGACAAGGACTGGCGCTCGTCGAAGAGAGAACTGGATAATTTTGGATATAACCCCGGGTAGGACGGCAACCGCGTCACTGCCACACGACAACAGGAAAGGAAATAACAGATGGGAAATTTAGTAGCGATAGTCGGAAGGCCCAATGTGGGCAAGTCAACACTTTTCAACCGCCTCACCAAGAGCCGCCGCGCAATAGTCAGCAGCGAGGCCGGCACCACGCGCGACCGCCAGTATGGCAAGTGCGAATGGTGCGGCAAGGAGTTCTCCGTGGTTGACACCGGCGGGTGGGTGGTCAACAGCGACGACATCTTCGAGGAGCAGATACGCAGGCAGGTCACCGTTGCCACCGAGGAGGCCGACCTGCTGCTGTTCCTTGTCGATGCCGGCAACGGGCTGACCGACTGGGACGAGAACGTGGCGAGGATACTGCGACGCACCAACCTGCCAGTTATCTTGGTGGCAAACAAGGTTGACAACAGCACACAGCAGTTCGACGCAATGGAGTTCTACAAACTCGGGCTTGGCGAGCCGCAGTGCGTGAGCGCGATTTCCGGAAGCGGTACCGGCGACCTGCTCGACCTCGTCCTCGGGAAACTGCCGGCGGCGAAGGACGAGGACGACTTCATCGACGACACGCCGCGCTTTGCCGTCGTCGGCCGCCCAAACGTGGGGAAGAGCAGCCTCATCAACGCCTTCATAGGCGAGGAGAGGCACATAGTGACAGACATAGCGGGCACCACGCGCGACAGCATATACACGAAATACGACAAGTTCGGGTTCGACTTCTACCTCGTTGACACGGCAGGCATACGCCGCAAGAACAAGGTCACCGAGGATCTCGAGTTCTACAGCGTGATGCGCTCGATACGCGCGATAGAGAACAGCGACGTGTGCATACTGATGATTGACGCCACGCGCGGCATCGAGGCACAGGACATGAACATCTTCCAGCTGATACAGCGGAACAACAAGTCGCTCGTCGTGGTCGTCAACAAGTGGGACCTCGTGCAGGACAAGAGCCAGAAGTCCATCGACACTTTCATTAACGCCATACGCGGGCGCATGGCCCCGTTCACCGATTTCCCGGTGATCTTCGCGTCGGCGCTGACCAAGCAGCGCATCTTCAAGATTCTCGAGACTGCCAAGCAGGTGTTCCTCAACCGCAAGGCGAAGATAGGCACCACGAGGCTCAACGAGGTGATGCTGCCGCTGATAGAGGCAACGCCGCCGCCATCGATGAAGGGAAAGTACATCAAGATAAAGTACTGCTCGCAGATACCGGACACGCAGATACCCAGTTTCGTGTTCTATGCCAACCTGCCGCAGTATGTCAGGGAGCCATACAAGCGTTTCCTGGAGAACAAGATCCGCGAGAACTGGACGCTCACCGGGTCGCCGATAAATATTTTCATAAGACAGAAATAACACAGCACGGCTTATGCGTAAACTGTTTTTTGCCGTGGCGGCCGCCACGGCGGCTGCCATCATGGGATGTGGCGGCGATGCCGGTAAGGAAAAGGAGGCTGCGGCGCTGTTTGCCAAAGGGTATTACGAGCGGCTCATCGAGGGCAACTACGAGGGATATGTCGACGCACTCAACTATCCCGACAGCCTGCCGCCTGACTACCGCCGCCTGCTCGTGCGGAATGCGAGGCTGTTCGCCGAGAGGCAGAAGTCCGTCAACGGCGGCTGGGTGGGCGTGAGGATTGTCGGCTGCCGCCTCGACAGCCTGTCGCCCACGGCAGAGGTGATACTACAGATGTGCTATGCCGACAGCACTTGCGAGGATGTCGTCGTGCCGATGGTGGAGCGCGGCGGACGGTGGTATATAAGGTAGGCCCTTGCCAGCCGTCACTTGTTGCGCATCTCTTTCATACCCTCCTCCCTCACTTTCTTGAACAGGTCGGAGGCAAAGATGAAGTCGTTGAGCTTCTTGTTGTCCGATGTCATTATCTCGTCCTTGCTGCCCGTCCATGCCGACGTGCCTTTGTGTATGAAGATGATTTTCTCGCCGATGCCCATCACCGAGTTCATGTCGTGGGTGTTGATGATTGTCGTCGTGTCGTACTCCTGAGTTATGCCGTGCAGCAGCTCGTCGATGACGAGGCTCGTCTTTGGGTCGAGCCCGGAGTTCGGCTCGTCGCAGAACAGGTATTTCGGGTTCAGCGCAATGGCTCTTGCTATCGCCACGCGTTTTTGCATTCCGCCCGAGAGTTCCCCCGGAAATTTCTGCTGCGCATCAATAAGGTTCACGCGGTCGAGGCAAACCTGCGCGCGTTTCCTGCGCTCACGCAGTGTCATGCCCGAGAACATGTCGAGCGGGAACATAACGTTCTCAATCACAGTCATCGAGTCGAACAGTGCCGCATTCTGGAAAATCATGCCCATCTCTCGCCGCATCATCATCTTGTCGTGTTTCGACATCTTTATGAAGTCGCGTCCGTCGTACAGCACCTCGCCCGACGTCGGTTCGAGCAGTCCCACGATGTTCTTCATCAGCACCGTCTTTCCCGAGCCGCTCTGGCCGATTATCAGATTTGTCTTGCCGTTCCCGAACGTGGCGTTTATGTCGCGAAGCACCTCCTTCTCGCCGAAGGACTTGTACAGGTTTCTTATTTCGATCATATTTTGTTTGTCAGGGTTAAGGAGTGAAAACAAATGAGGGTCACGACAGCAGTTGCGTAAGGAACACGTCGGAGCACAACACCAGCACCGAGCTGCTCACCACCGCCGTCGTCGATGCCTTTCCCACCTCCACCGAGCCGCCATCTACGGTGTAGCCGCAGTATGACGACACGCTGCTTATGATGAAAGCGAAGAACAGGCTCTTGATAATGCTCATCCACACGAACCACTGGTTGAAGTCGTGCTGCAGTCCGAGGGTCAGGTCGTCGGGAGGCAGAACATGCCCGATGTATGCCGTGGCGTATGCGCCGACGATGCCGAGGGCCGACGAGAAAATCACGAGCAGCGGCATCATCGTCACCATGCCGAAAATCTTTGGCAGGATGAGGTAACTCGCCGAGTTGACACCCATTATCTCGAGCGCGTCAATCTGCTGCGTCACCCTCATCGTCCCCAGTTCCGACGCAATGTTCGACCCCACCTTGCCGGCGAGTATCAGGCACATTATGCTCGAAGAGAACTCGAGCAGCATAATCTCGCGCGTTGTGTAGCCGCTCACCCACCGTGGCATCCACGGGCTCTGGATGTTCAGTTTCATCTGTATGCAGATCACCGCGCCGATGAAAAACGAGATGAGCAGCACGATGCCTATTGAGTCAACCCCCAGCTGGCTCATCTCCTTCTTATATTGCTTCATGAACATCCTCATGCGCTCTGGCACCGAGAACGCGCGCCCCATAAGTATCAGGTACCGTCCGAAGTTTGTGAGATATTTGTATATAAGCATATTCCTTTAATGAAAATTGACTGCAAATTTAAATAAAATAGACTTAAAAAACGGCATACTTGCCATTAAGTTTTCTCAAATTCACTCTTGACACCTTAAAATTAATCTTTTTCTCGTTATTTTTGTCTTTTTTACAAACAAAAACAGTATGTTTTTTGCTTCGTAAGAAACTTTTTTATAATTTTGCAGCGTGATAACAAACAAAAATTACAAATTCTAAAAGTAAAGATTAATTATGAAGAAACTATTTATCGCGGCATTGATGATGGCATCGTCTGCTGGTGCATTCGCACAACACGAGGTGGGCTCGTTCTCTGTACAGCCCAAGGTGGGTGGGACACTGACAACCATAGTTGGTGACAATACGGATGATTGCCAGATGAAATTCGGGCTCGTTGCAGGTGCCGAGGTCGAGTATCAGGCATCAGAATTGATCGGTGTTGCCGCCGGCGTGAACTATTCCATGCAGGGCGCGAAGATCAAGAACTCTGATGACAACTTAAAACTTGAATATGTGAACATACCTATAGTGGCAAACTTCTATGTAGCACCGAACTTTGCCCTCAAATTAGGTTTGCAGCCAGCCTTCAAGACAAGTGCGAAAGTGGGCGACACGGATGTCAAGGACGCTTACAAATCGTTTGACCTCAGCATCCCCGTTGGCGCAAGCTACGAGATTGAGAATTTCGTCATAGACGCACGCTACAACATTGGCGTAACAAAAGTCAACGAGCACATTGAGGCTTTGGGTGGCGCCATCAAGGTGGGCGACTTCAGCCAGCGCAACAGCGTAATCCAGCTGACGGTCGGCTACAGGTTCGACCTCTGATAAAGGCATTCTCGCAGAAATGACATGACTATGAGCCGCAGGAGTAATCCTGCGGTTTTCTTTTGCGGGGATTTGCAACTTGCAGCACCCGATACGAAGCAGAACGTCGCATTATGTCTGGACATCCAGGACTGGATAATCTGTCTGGGGGCATACACCGCATAACTGTGCCGCAGCATCACCGTTGCGGCGCGTTAATACTTTGTTGGTGTTGTTTCCGTTCGGCCTGTATGTGGGATGTGTGAAATTAAAAATACGATAAATGCTGCTAAATGTTATTAAAATCGAAAGATTTTAGTGAAAACGTTATCAAAGTTAGACAAATAATCATATCTTTGTAATCGAGAGATTTATCAATGTAATTCACACTATTAACCAAATTTATCTTATGAAGAAGAGTTTACTCCTTGCAGGCGTTGCTTTGCTTGCTTCCGTTTCAGTTTCAGCCCAGTCATGTCGGCTCAAGTCTGTCACCAGTTCTGACGACTGCATCCATCTGACATACAGTTACGATGCCAACGGGCGGTTCAGCCGGGTCCACCGCGATGCCCTGGACGGCATCACCTATTACGACACCCTGTACTACAATGCCAAGGATCAGATAGATTCTGACCTTACCTATCAGTATTTCAATGACAACGATGCGTACAGGCTCGTGTCCAAGTGCTTATACGGCTACGACGACAACGGCAACGTTGTCTGGCGCGACAACTACAACTTGCTTGGCGGCACTGAGCTCCAGCAGAGTGCACATATTGTATATACCTACGATGATGCCAACCACATGATCAAGCAGGCGCAGTACTGGGCGTTCGACCTCAACAATCCCTTTGCCGTCATCGAGTACACCTACAACGAGGACGGACAGCTCACCGTAGCCTTAGAGCGGTATGCCGACTTCGCAACCCCCACATTGCTTAAGGAGGAGGGCAAGGTAGAGTACGAGTATGACCAAAAGGGACAGATGGTGCGGTCGTGCAACTACAGCATCGAAAACGGCGAAGCCCGCCTCACCACTTCCAACGAGTACGACTACGACGAGTTGGGCAACGTGGTGGAACACCGTGTGGTCTTGGGCAACAGTGTCACTGCCAAGAACGTCTACCGCTACGATGCCAGCGTGCCTGCATCTGAGGTGCTCTACCCCGTGTCGCACGAGTATAACATCGGGCTTACATTTGGTCTCAACAGCAAGCTCGTCGAGGAGGATGTCTATGCTGATGACGACAACGACGACGTGGTGCAGGCAGTGTACATTTACACCAACACCTATTCTTACGAAACGTGCGGCACTTCCGGCATCCAGCAGGCAACAACCCCTGCGGTCTGGGTGGATGCCAATGCCAAGGTGCTACATCTCGTCAACGGCGGCAGCTGCGATGTCCGCGTGTACGGCCAGGGCGGCACACTTGTGCTTTCGCTCCGCGCAAAAGGTTACGCAGACCTGTCCACACTGCCTGCCGGTATCTATTTTGCCAAGGTTAAGGATGCCAGCGGTGTCGCTTACTACCAAAAGTTCTTGATCCGCTAATCGTTAAAGTCTAGCTTGCGGCGGATAGTTGTTGTATCCGCCGGTTTTTGGTATGCCAGATGTAAAGTTTTTAGTAATATTGGGCGTACAGAAGTACATGCGGCGACTGCCATTGGTCAATTATTGGATGACAAGCGACCTTCACATCCCCTCAAAATCATGCACCCATGCAAGTCCACGTCTATCACCCCGATGCCGGGAATCTCAAGGCCGTGCTTTACCGCCACGTCACATCCCGACCAAAAACGTGCCTGCGAACGGCGTGTGTTTTCCCGCCTTTCTGATGAAACTCACGCCGATGATGATGATGGCGTTGCGTCCCATTTGCATAAAATTGCATCTTCTTGGGATGCCCGTAAAAAAGAAAAAGCATTTCCATGACGTTTGTTCGGATACTTTTGTTTAACCCACCGCAGAAATTGAATGCAGCAATGCAGGGCGTCATATATAGGGTGATCCGGCTTGTCGCAACATATAAAAAACGGGAAATGATGGCGTGATGTTGCGATTATTTCGTAAATTTGCACGCGTGAAAATCACAAGCGGGTTGAAAAGATTTATCCGGATGACTAACTGACGAGCCTTATATGACGGAAAATACAAATGTTGGCGCGGACTCCTGCGGGGAGAGCGCGGTGCTGCGGACCGAGGGACTGGTGAAACGCTACGGCAAGCGAACGGTGGTGAACGACGTGTCCATCAACGTGCGGCAGGGCGAGATAGTGGGACTGCTCGGCCCCAACGGGGCTGGCAAGACGACATCTTTCTACATGACGACAGGCCTGGTGGTGCCAAACGCAGGGCGCATCTTCCTCAACGACCACGACATAACCGGGTACCCTGTCTACAAGAGGGCGCGGGCCGGAATAGGATACCTGCCGCAGGAGGCCAGCGTGTTCCGGAAACTGAGCGTCGAGGACAACATCATGGCGGTGCTCGAGATGACCGGCAAGCCAAGGAAATACCAGGTTGAGAAACTCGAGACGCTGATACGCGAGTTCCGGCTCGAGAAGGTGCGCAGGAACAGCGGCGACCGCCTCTCCGGAGGCGAGCGGCGGAGGACGGAGATAGCGAGATGCCTCGCCATCGACCCGAAGTTCATCATGCTCGACGAGCCGTTCGCCGGCGTTGACCCAATAGCAGTGGAGGACATACAGCACATCGTGTGGCAACTGAAATACCGCAACATCGGCATACTCATCACCGACCACAACGTGCAGGAGACGCTCTCAATCACCGACCGCGCATACCTGCTCTTCGAGGGGCGCATACTCTTCCAGGGAACGCCGGAGCAGCTCGCAGGGAACAGCATCGTGCGCAAGAACTATCTCGGCAGCTCGTTTGTGCTGCGGCAGAAGGACTTCCAGAAAATCGACGAGGAGAAGCGCCAGAGGATGGAGGAGGAGTGACAGCGCAATGCGGTTCGCGCCGGGAGGCGATGCAAATACGGCGTGTTTGGTCACCAAACACGGCGAGTTTGCGATGCAATTACGGCGAGTTTGCGATGCAATCACGGCGAGTTTGCGATGCCGCCAGTATGATAATGCACGCCCTGTGGGGCATAACAGGATATTGTCTAACTAAAAAATAACTATTATGAAGAAAAAAATCACCATTTTATCACTTTCCCTGCTGTTCCTGCTTGCGGCGATGCCGGCGGGGGCAACGGTGCGCTATGTAAAGGCCGGGGCATCGGGCGACGGCTCGTCATGGGCGTCGGCAATGGGCAGTTTGCAGACGGCCATCAACGAGTCGGCGGCAGGCGACGAGGTGTGGGTCGCCGAGGGGACATACACCCCCGAGGAACTCATCAAGAGCAGCAAGCCACTGTCGCGCGCCTTCATGCTGAAGGACGGGGTGTCCATCTACGGCGGGTTTAAGGGAACGGAAACATCGAAGGAAGAGCGGGCGCAGCTGGACGGCGGGAAACCGTATGTGTTCCTCCACGAGACGATACTCAGCGCCGACGACGACGTGCCGGACACATGGGTGCGTGAGTTCCAGGACGGGTCGACATACCGCTATGCGTGGCGCGTGGAGGGCAGCATCATCCCGGGTACGGCAAAAAACTACAACCATGTGCTCTACGCCGCAGCCGGGATAACACAGCCGACGGAGATAAACGGGCTGACGCTCAAGGGCGCCCACGCCAGCGACTACAGGTCGAAGGCGGCGGGAGGCGCGCTCTATGCCAAGGGCAACGTCACGCTTAGGCGATGCAAGGTGGTGGAGAACTCGGCGTGGTTCAAGAACGAGTCAACGGCAAGCAGCGACACCAACGGCGGCGCGGTATATCTCGATGGCACGGGCGGCGCAACGATAGAGCAGTGCCTCTTCGCGCGCAACTATTCCCACTCGAGCTACGGCCGTGGCATCGGCGGGGCCGTATATGCGAAGAACACCACCATCAGCGAGTGCGAGTTCGAGGACTGCGTTGCCCTCGACATGGGCGGAGCCGTGTATAATGCCGGCGGGACGGTCAGCGACTGCACGTTCACTGCCTGCTATGGCGGCTCCGGCGGCGCAATATACAATGACGGGACTGCCAAGCACAACGTGATATACGAGTGCCGGGGACTGCTCGGCGGAGGCATATACAACTGTTCTTCGGCGGCTTACAACATCGTGGCAGACTGCTATGCCGACATGATCGAGATGGGCGAGGACAACGGCGGGAAAGGCGGCGGCGTTTACAACGAGCGCGGCGACCTGCTCGGCTCGGTGGTGTTCAACAACACATCGTTCGCCGGCGGCGGAGTGTTCGTGAAGGGCGGGCGCGTCATCAACTGCACCGTGCAGAACAACATGCTGCGCAAGGATAGCGACGAGGTGAACATCGGATTTGAGAACAAGCAGACGGGAGAGCCCAGCGTGCTCAACACTATAGGAAACCCGAACGCAGGCATGGCGAACTTCAATGCCCCGACGGCGTTCGCCGGGGTGGCGAAAAACGCGGCGGACAGCGCGGCGGTGAAGGAGGCAGACTGGTCGCTGGCCGCAGGAAGTGAGTTCATCGACGCGGGAACGCCCACCGAGGGCATCAACGAGGAGACCGACATTGCCGGCAACCCGCGCGTGGCAGGCAATGCGATAGACCGTGGCGCATACGAGAGCGCTGCCGAAATGCTGCCGAACATCACGCTGACATACGCCGAGGCCGGAAAGTACGTCACCGTGGGAACGGGAGGAAGCAACGGCGTGAAATTCAGCATTGACTGGGGCGACGGGCAACCCGTGGAGTACAGCAAGGCAGCATACATCAGTCACACCACGCTGGGCAAGGTGGTGAAAATCTACGGCGACAACCTCCTCATACTCGCGGCAACCAACCAGGAAATTGAGGCGGTCGACATAACCAAATCGCCGTCGCTTGGCCGCGTGCAGGTTGGCGGGAACATGATAACCGCGCTCGACGTCTCGAACAACCCTAACCTCACGGGCATCTACTGCGAGAAGAACAAGCTGAAGAGCATTGACGTGACACACTGCAACCGGCTGAAAGTGCTGAACTGCAGCGAGAACGAGATAGAAGGGACGCTGGACTGCAGTGGACTGGAGAACCTGTATGAGGTGAACTGCTCCGACAACAAGATAGCGGAGCTGCGGCTGCCAAAGCACGAAAAGCTCGGAGAGGTGTTCTGCTCGAACAACAAACTCACCGCACTCGACGTGACGGGACTCACCGGACTGCTTGAACTGGTGTGCGCGGAGAACGAAATCAAGTCGCTGAACCTGAATGACAACGCCGAGATAACCGAAATAAGCGCCTACACCAACCAGATTGACGAGATTGACGTGACACGGTGTGCCAAACTTGAGACACTGAGCCTGTCGGAGAACAACCTGTCATCGATAGACCTGCGGAATAACACGTTGCTCACCGGACTATATATCCAGGGCAACAACATTTCGGAACTCGACATCACGAAATGCCCGGGGATAAAGTGGCTAAACGCGGACAACAACAAACTTACGGAAATCAACACGTCGCAACAGGCTGACCTGTCAATACTCAACGCGTGCAACAACATGATCGGGGAGGTTGACCTGTCGAAAAACGGCAAGCTGCTGCAGGTGAAGCTCGGGGGGAACAAACTCTCGGCGATAGACGTGTCGAACATCGCAAACCTCTCGTGGCTGAAAGTGGACGGCAACAACATTGGCACGCTCGACCTGAAGCACAACGCATACCTATACTGGCTGGAATGCGGCGACAACAAACTGACCGGGCTTGACCTTACCGGAAACAAATACTTGCAGCGCCTCGAGGCCGGGGGGAACATGATTTCCACAATGGCAATCCCATCCAAGAGTAACCTTGAGGGTGTGCTGATACAGGGCAACCAACTGACGGCGGATGGCATCAACGCCATAATAGAATCGCTGAAGGACGTGAGCAACGTGGAAATAAACGTGAACAACGAAACATGGGCAAGGCTGCTGAACATCAGCGGGATGCCCGGCACGGCTGACGCCGACATCGAAAAGGCCACGGCAAAGGGGTGGATCGTGACGGCGGAAGAGCCAGTCGGCATAGACACCGCCACGCAGGCTTCAGATGGTTACGGGATGTGTTTCTTCTCAATCGACGGACACGCGCTCGGCACAAAGCGACCGACGGCGAGGGGCATTTACATCGTTAAGGAAATGAACGGCAACAGAGTCTCGGCAGTGCGCAAGTTCATCGTCAGGTGACAGCATGCCGCGCGTCCCGTCAACTGCCATGAGGCAGCGAGGCGCCCGACAGTGCCCGGACGGCAATCAATGAGAAGTCCCCGGAAACCGAGTGAGGAATTTCCGGGGGCTTCACTTTCCGCTGCGCCAGCAGTCGCCAGCGCCGCAATGTTAAACACCAGTCGGTCATTACAACACTGTTTTCCCCATTCCGTCCCGGCAGTCCCGTTCCCCGTCTGCTTGCAGCCGCAATCAGTTCGGGTTTCAATGACCGATTTTGGTTCAAATCTTAACTACCGATTATGCCCGCAAAAGATTCAACAAACCTGTATCTTTCAGATAACCAATAAAATAAAAATGAACAAAGAAGTAATGGGTTACGACTTGGAAACGAGCGAGTTTCTTCCCCTTTCTTTATTCTGCAATGCGCCAAAGAACA
>URLI01000033.1 GCA_900548585.1 uncultured Prevotella sp.
ACCATCCTATCATTGTAGGATGGGAGGTGGCGTATGGCTATTGCTGAATAGTTACGTCATTACGACACAGATTTGGGTTAAACGTGCGGGGTGTAAAAAAAACCGGCCGTCTCGTTGCGCGGCGGCCGGTTCTCATTTGTATGTTTATTTCTGCGGTGTCATAACGACATTTATCTCGTTGCCTCCTGCGGTCAGGCTCTTGAGGTATGCCGCGATTTTCTCTGGTGTCAGTTGCTCGACGACCTTCTTGTAGTTCGTCTCGAAGTCAACACCCGACATTACGTAGTCGTTGAGGACATACATCCAGTGGATGTTGCTCTTTGCCTGGGTGTCCGCGTTCTTGAGCATGTTCTCCTTCACCTTGGCGACCTTGTCGGCATCAACCTTGACGGTGTTGTCTGCCATGCCCTTTGCCAGGAGTCTGACTGCGATGTCGACCTTTTTCGGGTCCATCGGGCAGTAGGCCTGCATCAAGGCGTAGGCCTTGTCGCACTGGCGTGTGAGTCCGCCGCTCGCGCCAACGGAGTATGCCGCGCTTGCGTCCTCGCGTATGTCCTTCAGGTAAACCATTGAGAGCACCTGTCCGGCAGCGTCGGAGAGGATGTCGTTCTCGAGGGTGTAGGGCATCTCGGTGTGCCAGAATTTGAACGCTGTTGCCTTTGGTGTTTCCATCTTGCGTGTGAACTCGTTGGTCACCTTGCCCGTTGCGTAAACCTGTATCGGCTTCCAGTTGTCAGCCTTCTTGGCAGACGGCAGCGACGCTATGTATCTCTCGATGAGCGGGCGCAGGGTTGCCTCGTCGAAGTTGCCAACGAAATAGAACGTGAAGCCGCGTGCGTTGCCGAAGCTCTCTTTCCAAATCTGCATGATGCGGTCGTAGTTGATTTTCGGCAGGTCGGTCGTGTCGTTCGGCGCGAAGCGCGGGTTGTGGTTGTTGAGTGTGAGTATCAGCGAGTCGGTGTACACTGCCTCCGGCGTTAGGCCCTTGTTGGCGAGCATCAGCTTGAGTTGCTGCATCATTGAGTTGTAAGACTCCTGGTCCTTCGATATGTTCGTGAAGTTGAGGTATGCGAGCTGCATCATGGTCTCGATGTCCTTCGGCACGGACTGTCCGCTCACTTCCTTGGTGAAGCTGCTCATGTCGAGGCTCATGCTCACCTGCTTTCCGTAGAGTGCCTTCTGCAGCTCGGTATTCGAGAAATTGCCGAGGCCGCTCTGTGCGATGACTCCTCCGAAGTACTTGAGGTTCACGAAGTCTTTCTCGCCATAGTTGGTGTTGCCTCCCTTTGCTATGCCACGGAACTTTATCTCATCGTTCTTGAAGTCGGTCTTCTTCAGTATGACCTTCGCGCCGTTGCTCAGTTCGAGTTCCTTGAAGCCCAGTTGCTTGTTTTCAGTCTCCTTGACGATCTTGCCTGGCTTCGGCATGTTCTCGGGAGAGATCAGCGGCTCGTTCTTGGTGTTGTCAACGTATGCCTCGAGTTTCTCGCCGCGCACCTTGGCTATTGCCTCTGCCATGGTCTCTTTGGTCGGGTAGACCTTCCCCTCCTTCTCCTGCGCCATAACAAGCACGACGAGGTTCGAGTCCTTCTCGCTGATTAGTTCCTTGGCATACTCGTTGATCATGTCAACGCTTATCATCGGCGACCCGAGGAGCTGTGACATCATCTGGTATTTCATCTCGATGGAAGGAATCGGCTCGTTGTCGAGATAGTTGTCGCGGTAAGCGTTGCCGTATTTAGAGTTGTTCACCTTGTCACGGTTGTTGTACTCCCTCTCCAGCTGGCTCAGGTACTCTGCCTTCACGCGGTCGTACTCGCCCGGCGTGAAGCCGAACTGGCGCACGCGCTGTGCCTCGCGGTAAAGAACCGAAAGCACGTCAAGATCCCTGCCGTCCTTTGCGTATGCCTGCATTTCGAAGTTGTCCTTTGTCTTTGAGAGCATATACTGTCCGTCTCCTGCCGACGCGCCGGTGAACGGGCAGTCTGCCTTCTTTGACAGTTCCTCGAAGCGCAAGTTGAGCATCATTGAAATCATCTCCTTTGCATACTGGTCGAGCAGGTATCCGATGTTCTCCTTGTCTGCATCGGGGACGACGTCGTGCTTCATCATTATGCTGACGATGGAGAACTGCTGCTCCTTGTCCTTGTCGAAGACGTAGATCGGCTCTGCGTTGTCCGGCACCATCTCCGGCACCACCTTTGCGGCGTCTGCCGGCACCACGACATCTTTCCACAGGTTCTTTATCACTGCCTCGACGTGGTCAACGTCAACGTCGCCCACGACGATGATTGCCTGGTTGTCCGGGCGGTACCACTTGTGGTAGTATGCGCGCAGCACGTCCGGCTCGAAGTTGTCCACAATCTCCATTAGTCCGATGGGCAGGCGCTCGCCGTACTTGCATCCGGGGTAAACCTTCGGCAGGACTCTCTCATACATGCGCATCACCGGGCCCGAGCCAAGCTGCCACTCCTGGTGTATCACGCCGCGCTCCTTGTCTATTTCCTTCGAGTCGAGCGTCAGTCCGTTGGACCAGTCCTTCAGTATAAGTATGCAGGAGTCTATCGCCGTTGCGTTCTTCGTCGGCACGTTGCAGATGCGGTACACCGTCTGGTCGATCGATGTGTAGGCGTTGAGGTCGCTGCCGAACTCAACACCCAGCGAGCGGGTGTATTCCAGTAGCGTTGAGTCGGGGAAATGCTCCGAGCCGTTGAACGCCATGTGCTCGAGGAAGTGTGCCAGTCCGCGCTGGTCGTCGTTCTCCTGTATCGAGCCGACACGCTGTGCGATGTAGAAATTCGCCTTGTTCTCAGGCCAGTTGTTGTTGCGGATGTAATAGGTCAGCCCGTTGTCCAGTTTGCCCATCCTTACTTTGTCGTCCTTCGGGATTGGAGGCAGCTGCTGCGCCATCACCGCCGTGGCGCTTGCAACAAGCAGTGCCGCGGCAAAAAAGATTCTTTTAAGTTTCATACCTTTTGGTTATTAAATATAGTGTTATCTCAATTAGTATCAAATTCCTGTTATGCTTGCAAAATTAATAAAATATTTTCTAAGCATGTGTTTTTTACTCCTTTTAATTCTTAAAAATCATTTATATGTGAATAAATTTTATGAAATTGTAATATGTAAGGCACAATGACTGCCGCGCCTGACGGTTGCGCAGTGGTCTCATTTCACGCCTTCCACCGTGTATCCGGCCTTGCGCAGCTCTTCCAGTATGCCCTTCTCTCCCACGATGTGTCCCACGCCGACGGCGAAGAACGTTGGGGATTGCTTCATTATCGCCGGCATCACCTTCAGCCAGTTGCGGTTGCGGTTGTATATCAGCCGGTCGTTCTCCTCGTCGGTGGCGTCGCAGGAGGTGCCGAGTCTCTCATCGAACAACTTCTTTATCCATTCGATGTCCTGCGAGAAGAAGGCTCTCGCCATGCGCTTCGAGAAGTCCTCGTCATACTCGTAGTTGTCGCAGAAGCACATCAGCTGCTCTATCTGCCGCTCCATCGTGACACCCTTTAACAGCACGTCCGTCTGGTATCCCATCGTCTCGAAGCCCCTGACAGGCTTCCCGTCCTTCTGTGCCACCTTCTGGAAATAGCCGTCGAAAGGGTTCGTCGCGTCAAAGTCCGGATTGAGTTTCACCGACATTATCATCGAAAGCTGCATGAGCAATGCGCCCGGCTTAATCTTGTCGAACTGCGCCTTCAGCATCGGGCTCGTGAGGTCTGCCCCAATCAGTTTGTTGAGTACGGCGTTCAGTTTCGCCTGTTGCCTTTCGTCAAGCAGCGTGGTGAGCTTCTGCCCGTCGCCGAGCATCATGGCTTGCTGCATCATCGCGACGCTGTCGGGGTTCATAAAGTCCTTCATTTCCAGCTCGCCGTACACCTGGCTTGTTCCGGCAAGCGCCGCCTTCAGTCCAGGTATGCTGTCGGCAAACGAAACCGGCGCGACATGGTATGTTCCAATGACATAGCTTGGCTTGTCAAGTCCGTTGCCTGATATGCGGTACAGTATCTGCGCCTTCGCCCCCGTTACGACAGCCGCAACGAGAATAATGGCGATCATCATTTTCCTCATGTTCATTTTCCTTTTTTATATATCGTCACTATTCTTTTTCATATCCTCACTGCCGTGCCGCTTGTTGCCACCATGAGCATCGAGCCGCTCTGCCCGACCGTCTCATAGTCTATGTCAACTCCCAGGATGGCATTCGCCCCGAGAGCCTCCGCGCGCTGGCTCATCTCCGCGAGCGACGTGTCTTTTGCCTCGGCGAGGACGCGCTCGTAGGCTCCCGCGCGACCGCCGACAACGTCGCGGATGCTTGCCATGAAATCCTTGAAAAAGTTCGCGCCGACGATGGTCTCGCCCGTGACAACTCCTAAATACTGCTTCACCGGAAAGCCCTCCAGTGTGGGTGTCGTACTGATTACCATAATTCTCTTGTGTTATTTAACGTTTAACTTGTATGTAACTTTCTTTTTTAACGTAAATGCCAGTAAATTATCCGTAAATACTTTATTGTTTCGCTTTGTTATATTCACGTTTAATTCACGTTCAATTCACGTTTTTTTAACGTAAATGCTCGTAAATCATCCGTAAATTTGACGTAAATAATGCGCTAAGTTTATTTTTCACATCTTATTTAAGTTTAGTTCACGTTACAGGCATCATGTTTTTGTCCACTCTGTAACACATATTTGTTTTTTTATCATAGCAATATCGTTCTGCGTGCAACATACGTTCACCGAAATTGATGAGAAGCCCCACTTCCTTTTTTGTCAATCGCATATAATTGAACAGTTGCATGCGATGTTCTGATGAAAGTTCCACAACAGCTTTCAATTCAACGATAACGTCATTAACAAGCATATCCAGCCTGCATTTTTTAACCATCTTCATTCCTTTATAATAAATATCTACATTTACCTCACATTCATTTTCTATACCGCGAGAGTTCAGTTCTATTGACATAGCCTCCTGATATATTGACTCCGCCAATCCAAATCCAAGTTCATTGTATACTTCCATAGCGCAGCCTATAACACTGTAAACTGTCCATTTGTAATCATCTCTCATGACACTCAAATATTATTTATTTTTAATTTACGTTCAATTTACGTTCAATTTACGTTTAATTCACGTTCAAATCATGTTTTTAACGTAAATGCTCGTAAATTATTCGTAAATTTGACGTAAATACTTTATTGTTTCGCTTTGTTTTATTCATGTTCAATTTACGGATAATTTACGTTCAATTCACGTTCAATTCACGTTTTAAAAACTGGAAATTTACGTTTGCGCATTCACGTCATTCCCTCCCTGTATTCGAGAATGTCCCCGGGCTGGCAGCCCAGCTCTCGGCAGATGGCCTCGAGCGTGGTGAAGCGCACGGCCTTTGCCTTGCCCGTCTTCAGTATCGACAGGTTGGCCTGTGTCAGTCCGATGCGCTCGGCAAGCTCGCCCAGCCCAACCTTTCTCTTTGCCATCTCCACGTCAAGGTTCACGATTATCTTTCCCATGTCTGTTTCCTTTTCATTCCTTTTCTACCACTTCCTTCACCATACGGCGCGTCACACCACCTGCTCGAGTTCCTCCTTCTGCTTCAGCCCGATGCCGAACGTCTGCGCCATTAGCAGCAACAGCAGGCCGGGGAGCAGCGACGATATTTGCTCTATGACGTCCGAATAGTCGAACGCATAGCCCTTTAGCGAGAACATGCCTGACTCGATGCACAGCATAGACGCGTACATTATGATTAGCGACACGTTTGATACCAGCGCCGCCCAGCCGGCCTGACGCAGCAGCCGTATCGTCCTCCAGGTGAACACCATGCCCTTGTTCACGGCGATGACAAACTTGATGAGGTATGCCACGAACAGGACCCACGTCACAAAACCAATGAGCGAGAGTGGCGCGAGGGCAATCATTTTCATGCCAGTCTTTACATTGAAAGTGTCTTTTCCGGTTTCTACAAACACTCTGCTCGCCCACCCCTTCACGGGCTTTCCGCTGGCACCGTCTGTAAACATGACGCAGTTGTCGTCACCGAAATGCGATGGCGATACAAACAATTCCATCACGGGCTTGTCCATATCATGAAAGTAAAACACAAAATGGAAACTCGCCGCCACCATCACTATCGTGAAAACCAATATCACGACACACAGCATGTTCATCTTCTTTTTCATAAGCCCGTCCTTTTACAATTAATATTTATTGTTTTTCGATATGCAAATGTATAATGAACATATAACTCCTGCAAATTTTTCGCGATATATTTTTATCGAGAAACAATAATTTAACATCCATAAACAATATCAAGGTGTTTTCTCCTTATTATATATGACGATGGCGGCGGGAAACAAAAAAGCCATCCGCGCCATGAGGGCGTATGGCTATTTAAATTAAAAAAGAGGACGATATGAATCTCTCACTTCGGCCTCCTGAAAACTTCAGCGCACGTCGCTCTTGCCTTGCGGACGATGCAAGCATCGCCAAAAATAGTTACAACAACAGACGCAACGCCATGTTTCTAATTTAATAACATAATCTTTACCTTAAATCTATCAAACTACTAACCTATGAAAACTTTTGGGATGTATTCTCACGAACACGGTGCAAAGGTAAGCAGTTTTTCAGTATTCCGCAACACGTAGCATCATAAAATGCAATGTGGAGTTGATATTTTGACATAAATCAACATTCCTATCCACCGCCGCATACTATTTGTCAAGATGCCATGTCGCGCCGTCCTTGGTGTCCTTGACCACGAAACCGGCGGCGGCGAGATCGTCGCGTATCTTGTCAGACGTCGCCCAGTCCTTCTCCGCCTTCGCCTTGGCGCGCAGCGACAGCACCATGTCGACCACCTTGCCGTAGGCCTCCTCGCGCGCGGCATTGTCGGTGTTGCCCGCTTCCCTCAGCCCGAGGATGTCGAAGGCGAACAGGCGCATCGTGTCGCCCAGCTCCCTCAGGCACTCGGCGCAGATGCTGGCCTTGCGGTCTATCAGCGAGTTGACGACGTGGCACGCCTCGAACAGGTGGCTTATCACGACCTGCGTCTGCATGTCGTCGTTCATCGCGTCGTAGCATTTCCGGCGCAGCTCGCCCACGGTCTTCTCCGTCTGCGGGTCGCATTTCTCCGACACAGGCACGCGTTTCAGGTCGTCCATGCCCTGCATCAGCCTCTCGAGCCCCTTCTCGCTCGCCTTGAGCGCGTCGTTCGAGAAGTCCACCGTGCCACGGTAGTGCGCCCCGAGGATGAAGAAGCGTATCGTCATCGGGCCGTAGGCCTGCTCGAGCGAGGGGTGGCTTCCGGTGAAGAACTGCTCCAGTGTGATGAAGTTGCCGAGCGACTTGCCCATCTTCTGCCCGTTGATGGTTATCATGTTGTTGTGCATCCAGTACTTCACCATCTCGTCGCCCTGCGACGCCGTGGCCTGCGCTATCTCGCACTCGTGGTGCGGGAACACCAGGTCCATGCCTCCGCCGTGTATGTCGAAGTGGTCGCCGAGGTACTTCCTGCCCATCGCTGTGCACTCGCAGTGCCACCCGGGGAAGCCCACGCTCCACGGCGAGCGCCACCGCATGATGTGCTCCGGCTGCGCCTTCTTCCACAGCGCGAAGTCCGCCTGGTTGCGCTTCTCGCCCACGCCATCCAGCGCCCGCGAGTTGTTTATCACGTCATCGAGGTTCCGCCCGCTCAGTTTCCCATAGTGGAATTTCTGGTTATACTTCTCTATGTCGAAGTACACCGAGCCGTTGCTCTCGTAGGCGAAGCCGTTGTCCATTATCTGCCGCACCAGTTCCTGCTGCTCGATGATGTGCCCCGTGGCGTGCGGCTCTATCGAGGGCGGCAGCACGTTGAGCGCGTCCATCGCCTTGTGGTAGCGGTTCGTGTAGTGCTGCGCGATCTCCATCGGCTCGAGTTGCTCGAGCCTTGCCTTCTTCTCTATCTTGTCGTCGCCCTCGTCGGCGTCGTGCTCGAGGTGTCCCACGTCGGTGATGTTCCTGACGTAGCGCACCTTGTAGCCCAGGTGCCGCAGGTACCTGAAGAGCACGTCGAACGTTATCGCCGGGCGCGCGTGTCCCAGGTGCGGGTCGCCATACACCGTCGGGCCGCACACATACATGCCCACGTTTGGCGCGTGCAGCGGCACGAAACGCTCCTTCTGCCTGTGAAGGGTGTTGTAGATCAAAAAATCCTGTTCCATCATTACTGTCGTTTATATGCTTGCAAAGGTAATAAAATATAAGCAGGTATTCAAAACAATTCCGGAATAAGTGGCTTCACGGCAAGAATTGCCCACGCGTCCGCCTGCCGTGATGCGGCCTTTCACTCCATTGGCGCGACCATCCTCTCGATGAAATCCACCTCCTCGTCGCTCAGGCCATACTTGGCATACAGTTGCCTGTCAACCTCCGCCACGCTCCCGCTCCAGTCGATGTCGGAAGCCGGGGTGAAGTCCTGCAGGGGAACCAGTTTATAAACATTCTGATACAAATTCTGTGACACTTTCAATATCCCAACCATGAACCGTAGGAATTTCGTACTTAAATATTTCTGTAAGTTTACAGCATAATTTTCATTGTCAAACTTTCCAATCACTATAAGTGAATCCGTGCAAACATCACCTGGTCTTCCCACATATGATTTCCCCAGAATTTTAACAGGCTTATTATCAGTTATCAAGCCTGCGCCACCATTTGCTTTTGATATAAAAACCTTGTAACAATCCACCAATGGCGTACTTTTTCCAAGCAGCGATGGATTGGCATACCTCACTCTTTCTTTTGAACAGCGCACACGGCAAGCACCTTCAAAATGAGTATCAGAAGTTTTTTTCTCAATACCCTTTCCGGGCAACCCAAACACGTCCCTGCCAGTCGTCATTGAATTTATTGACGCAAAGCCATTTGACGAAACTACCTTTTTAATTATCGTCACATATTTATTTAAGGGAAGAACCAAATCAAAATTTTCCTCAAACAAGGGTCTTTCCATCTCATTCGTTGTGGCATCATCGAAACATTCCCGAAACAACACATTACCCTCATACCCCTTTTTCCATGTCATTAAGGCGACATCGCCAATCTCTATGTTTTCGAAAATAGACTTGCCACTGAACGAAACAATCTTCTCGACACCGCCTTTTTCTTTTAGAAATCCGCGCAATTTTGGAAAAGAGTTGTCTTGTGCATCCGCAGTGAACCACCGTGTTGGCGATACAACCACCGCATTTGCTGGCGACAAGGATATGATTGTTTCGATAAATTTGGGATATAATTGTTTCGACAGACTTTTATTCCCCTCTGTACGGGCTATACCTTTCTGATATGGGGGATTTCCAACAAAAACATTTAGGTTCATACTTTTCAGTTTCTTCATCAGTTCTTCCTTTCTTTCATTTATCAAGTCGTATGACGTGTAGTCCGCAATGACATGGTCGGTGTTCATTCCGAGCATCTTGTAGACTTTGCATGTGAACTCGTACGCCACGCCGGAGGTCGGCAGAGAGTAGATGTTGTCGCGCACACCTTCACCATGCACTGTTATTATTGCGCGTGCGAACTCGCCTTGCTTCGAGGCTATGTCAAGTATCTTTGTCGAGGAATCGATTGTCCCCTCGTCAAGAGCCTTTATCATCTCCACGGCAATGTGCTGCGGCGTGACAATCTCCGAGGACGACAGCCGCCCAAACTTCTTCATGGCAACTTCGGCGCGCTTCATGGGCTGCAGGCTCTCATCGCGCATCAGGCTGTTCACGTTCTCTATCTTGTATTCAAGCGCTCTAAGCACAAAGGGGTTGCACTTCCTCTGCATCAATTTGAGGACGGGCATCTGCAAGCCGACGTTGCTCGCAATGCGGCTGTTTTCGCCGTTGCCGCTTATTGAGTTGATCACTGCCGACAGCGAGTTCACCTCGCTGTCGGTAAGTATCGCATAGAACAATATTCTGGCATAGTAGGTTGCCAGCCTCTTGCCGAGGTCATCCTCGCTCGGTTTCGGCACGTCTGCGGCATCCGGACCGTCCGCGAGCGGCGTTGCGCCAGGCTCCTCCCCTCCGGTTGCATCGCTGAAGCCGAGGCTGCCTTCCTCTCCCTTTGCCGCCCCCATGTCTATGCCCTTGCGCGAGTCAATGGGGCGGAGCGATGCAATGGCAGACTTCATCAGGTCATCCTCAAGCAGCGCATAGTCGATTGGTATGTCGCCGGCCTCGTCCATAACGCTGCGGCTCGACGAATATTCGCGCACGGCGTCTATGATGTCCGCCGCCTCGACGCGCCGCAGGCCGTCATTGCCGATCGTCACTATGGGCGACTGGCACAGTTCCTTGTCCATCCGCTTGCGCAGCCATTCGCCGCCGCGCCGCCCTTCGTAGATGTTGCATAGCTGCACGCGCTGCTCCTGCAGGCGGAACATGCGCTCCGGGGCGAAGTCAACGAGCAGCGTCTGCGGCTTCATGTTGTATTTTATCTCCTCCCCGCCCTTGCTCTTGACCGTGCGCACATATTGGTTCTGGAGGCGGAATATGGCCTGGTCGTATTCCTGTGGCGACGCACAGTCCTTGAGGAACAGCATCGTGTCCCACTCCTTCACGGTGCTTCCGGTGAGCATCCTGTTCACGGTCAGCGTCATTGTCTTGCGTTCCTCCGCCTCGTCCTGCTCTATGCGTTGCCTCACGGAGTCCACTGTGGGGAAGCCGTCACGGCCGTCAAGCCCCGCGATGTTGAGTATATCGTAGTGGCGCAGGTTCTTGAACTCCTCCCTGTGCGCCTCAAGCATGGCCTCCATCGCGTCGCACGACGCGCGGTATGGCAGCACCATGACGATGTGTCGGCACATCTTTCCGCGTTTTATCTGGTCGAGGTCAAGGAAAGGCAGCATGTCGCCCGTTGTCTCCGCGCCATCAATGGAGCGCAGCAGGGCAAGCACCTCTCTCTCGTGCGCGAACTTGCGGTGCATGCCAAAAGCCTTGTCTGCCGGTATGGAGCATGGCCGCATCAGTTCCGACAATGCCGCCGACACGCCGTCGTGCCGCAGGCTCTCGAGCCGCTCGCGCGCCTCCCTGTTTGGCAGGAACGCGAAGCGCACCATCTGAGGGAAGCCGAAATATGGGTTGTCCCACTCCCGCGTGTCGTCGTCAAGCGCGTTTTCACTGTCCCACCGCTCCTGCTCGTCAACGATGTCTGAGAACTGGCAGAAGGCTATGATGTCCTCTTTTGTGAACTCGCTGCCCATCAGTATGCGGTAGGGCGTTCCGGAAAGGTGAATGCGAATGCGCGCGTCAAGTGTCTTAAGCGCCTCGTTGTCATCGTAGGCGTCGGCGGTATCGGCATCCTCCATCTCCTTCCTCGACAGTTCCTTTTTCATACTGAGCACCCTGCCATACTCCTCCGCGCGTGCGCCATAGTGGCTCTCGTCTATCAGCAGCAGGTCTATCTTCTCGCCGAACACATCCCTGTGGCGCCGCTTTATGGCGCGGCCACTGAGATCCTGCAGCGTGAGGAACACCACAACGCCGCCACTTTCCAGCTTGTCATGCAGCGCATGGGCGCCGGCCTCAAGGTCGTGGCTCGTCATGAAGGTGTAGCCCTCGAACCTGACATGGCTCTCCACCGTCCGTTTCCACTCGACGAGCACCTCCGCCTTGGCTGACACCACCACGACGAGGCGCGCATTCATCTCAACCGCGCAGCACATCGAGGTGAAACTCTTGCCGAAGCGCATCACGGCATACATCAGCAGGTTTTTCCGCCCATGCTCCAGCGCATGCTTGAACTTGTCTATCGTTGTCTGCTGGTTGGGGCGCGGCTCGAAGTGCTCCGTACGTGGGAATCTGCTCTCCACCGGCACGCGGCCGTCGTCGAAGGAATAGAAGTGATACCCCGCGCCGCCGTTGTCGTATGCCGCCCGTATGTCGTCCACGGCAAGGCCTATATCCTCCACGGTGGCGTCGCGGAAAAACTCGCGCGAGTAACGCGGCAGCCCCGGCAGGTCGTCTTTTCTCAGTCTGGCGCGGTGCCGCCGCTCCTCAAGGAAGCGGTGCACGGCGTGGTCACGGAAATACACGTCGTCGTTCACCTTCGCCACCCCGCAGTACCTCTCCTTGAGGTCGGGGAACACGGCACTCCACTCGCCGAGCCTCACCTGCACGGGGCGGTATGTGTCGCCCACCTTGAGGTAGTTGGGCACCGTTTCCGTTGAGAAGGCATAGATGTGCGGCTCCACGCGGCCGACTATCAGTCCGTCAATCAGGTCTGTTTTCATTTCTTTCCCCTCCCGTAGAGCGACCTGAACTCGATTGGGCGGTTGTTCTCCCAGTCCATTATCTTAGTTGCTATGCCGTTGTGCTTCAGCGGGATGTCCTTGCGGCATCCCTCGCAGTACACCACCTCCTCGCCGCCGAAAATGTCCTGCGTCTTTTTCTCCACGACACCGTTGCGGCACGAGTTCGGTATGACCATCTTCAGTCCGTCCATCTGGAAAATGTTCCACGACACTATCTCCGCCACCTGCACCAGCAGGTCGGCGCCTGGCGTTGTCCCCCAGCGTGCCTCGTGGTACTCGATGAACGTGAAGAGCATGTTCTCGCGTGCCAAGAGGATGTTGTCGCCCTGCCACTCGTAGCCGTATGTTGACTTGAACGACTGTATTACCCACCTCAGCCATTCGTCAATGCCATTCGTGTTCTCGCCCGCCACCCTTATTTTCCTGTCAAGCAGCCCTATCCTCTTGCCTATGGGTATCGGTTCTCCCGACACCGCATCGTAGCGGCTTACGAGGAAAGGCGCCTCGCCGCAGGTTATCTCGAGGCAGTTTTGGCAGATGTAGTCCTGCCATGTCTTGCCCTCGGCAAAGCGCAGTGGCTCGTCGCTAACCTCCCAGTCATGGCGGCCGTCCTCCTCGAAGGGGCGGTTGAAGCAGCATCCCTCTGCCAGCAGCGGCTCGTCGGTGGCGTTGCACATCTCGTTGCACAGCCACGCCGGGGTGAATATCTCGGCCTTCTCCTTGGCGCGCTTTTTCTTCAGGCTCTTGTCCTTCATCACGCGCGGCATTATCACGTTGGAGTTGTCGCCAGTGATCGCCGCCAACTCTATGGTGTCGCCGAAGGCATAGCCCTTGCCGAGTGCCTCGTAGTCGTCGCACGCCCAGAAGATGTTGCGCCCGGTGGTGTGGTCCCGCAGCAGTATGCCCAGGAGCTGCTCGGGTATGTCGTTCTCAAAAATGTCAACCTTGCCGTCTCGTGCCATAATATCATTTCAATATGGATTCTTGTCGTCCACTATGGTTGCAAAGGTAATAAAATATTGTGACTAATGGTCAATCGCGATGCGTTTTTTATCGTGATGGGCGCAAACAGCATTGCGCAGCGCGCGCGAGAGCATGCGGACGGCGATGCAAATACGGCGTGTTTACACTGCAAATACGGCGTGCTTATGCTGCAAATTCGCCGTAATTGCTGACCAAATACGGCGAATTTGTGTTGCGTATGGTCGTCTGCGCGAGGCGCGTCAGTGTTCTCCTGCGGGACGGTTCAGCACCTCGCGCTTGCCGAAGAGGAGCGGCGAGATGTGCAGGCGGTCCGACAGATAGCCGATGAGCAGGCTGCCGAGTGTGGCGGCGGTCACGGTGACGGCGCAGAAGGCTATGCCCGACGGGTCTGTGGATATGAAAAACGGCTGGTAGAGTTTTGACAGTGCGGTGAAAACGGGGGAGAACAGCAGCAGCAGCAGTGTGTTGCTGCCCACGAGGAGCATGGCGCGGCGCACGCGGCCGTCCGTGAGCCTGTACATATATAGTATGAACGAGGTCATCAGCCATACAACCGCTATGCCGCCTGGGGTGGCGCGGTCGAGCTGCGAGGGCAGGAATATGATAACCGGAATGACGGGAAGCGCCGCCCACCACGCGGGGCGGAACGCCGCCGTGAACGGCACGCCGGTCTGCCGTATTGCCGCGCCTGCCATGAAATACATGGCGTTTGGCGCGCTCAATATCCCTGAGCGGGCGAGCAGCAGACACGCTGCGGCGGCTGCGGCAAGTCGCGCGCCGGGATGTATGCGCGTGAGGCGCATGGCGAGGAAGCACACCACGGAGCACAGCACCCATGTGTGCAGGTACCAGTATGGGCCGATAGGGTGGAGGAACAGTTTCCTGGCCATCAGCGCAAGCGTCAGGTTGTCGATGTGCTCGCGTATGGGCAGCACCGCCGCCATCGCCACATAGCCCGACTCCATGACGAGGTATGGTATGAAGATCCACAGCATGGAGCGGAAGAACTGCCGCCGGTCCTTCGACGTGTTGCAAAGGAAGCCCGACACGACGAGGAACGCCGGCATGTGGAAGGTATATACCACGCGCTTGGCAAGCGGGTAGGTGTCGCCGGCATACACGATGTGGAACGTCACCATAAGCAGTATCAGCACACACCGCAGGAAATCAATCTCGCCTATCCTTTGCTTCATATCACGTTGCCTGTATCTCGCGTCAGCCTCCGTATGACGAATACCAAACCGCGAGGGTGTTCATGCGCAGGTAGCCCTCGCTCATATACATGAAGCCGCCATACGGGTTGGCCGTTCCCCATGAGTTCTTGCAGATGAAGAAGCGGCGCATCGAGCTGTCGGTGGCGATGCCTACGATCTCCATGCAGTGGTCGTCGGTGGTGCGCATGGTGTCGAACGCGCGCTGCCGGCTTTCCTGCGTCACGGCGCGCGTCTCGTCGGCGAGCACCGCTATTCCCCTTGCGAACGAGAACCCCGGCGAACTGGCGTCGCCCTCCCAGCACACGGGGTGGCCGCTGCGCAGTGCCTTCACCACACGCGCCACGAGTGTGTCCACAGGCACGTTGAGCATGGTGTTGCCGTGGCGGTTGTCGGGCACTTCCAGTGACATCCGCTCGCCGAACGGCCGGTGTGTGAAACTTGTCAGTGCCTCGTATTCGCCGTGGCGGAACAGCGATCGCGCGAACTCCACCGGCGTGTATTCCGCCCCGTACATATACACCCCGGTCTTGTATGCCCCGATGTGGCTGTCCATGATTTGTCCTGCCTCGTCCATCAGCCGCCCGAGGCCGGTCTTGTGCGCTCCTGCTGCGCGCGCCGCCACCTGCAGTTTCCTTGCGAGCAGGTTGTAGTCGGCGTCGTCGTGCCATGTGTCGTATGGCATCGCGCCGTGGCACTCCATCAGTCTCAGCGCGTCGGCGGCGATGCCGCGTGTCGTTATCCGCGCCCTGCCACGCGCGAGGTAGGCGCGCTCCACCTGTTCCTCGAGCATTTTCCTGGCCAGGAACGTCACGCTCAGGTTGAGCGAGTCGCCGCGCATGATGTGCTCCGTCTCTATCGTGGCGAGCATGGCGTATGCCCAGCACAGGCTGCTTTTGCCCTGGTCCTTCACCGGCGTGGTGCGCATGCGCACCTCGGTCTTGAATGTCCCGGGGTCATAGCGGACGCCGCCCTGCCGCCTGCATGAGCATAGCAGGGCTGACAAGGCGGCAAACATTATCAGTGTGGTTGCTTTTCTGTTCATAAATATCATTGTGGCCTCGTGACAGCCGCATCATGTTCTTGCAACACCTTGATGACATGGCGCGCGCGCCATGCCCGCAAGGCCTATTCCAGGAACTCCTCCATGCGTGCGGCGATTCTCTCCGGCGCGATGCCGGTGAGGCATGCATAGTCGCCGCGCATGCATGGCGTGTTGCCGAAGATGCTGCACGGGCGGCACGGCATGTCAAGCTGTATTGAGTTCTCCTCCGGCTGGTTCCATCCCTTGAAGCCCGCATAGGGGTGAGTCGCGCCCCACACGCTGACCACCGGTGTGGCGACGAGCGATGCGAGGTGCATGTTCGCGCTGTCCATCGTCAGCATCACGTCGAGGTGGCTCATCAGTACCAGTTCGCTGCGCAGGCCATGCAACAGCCTCGGCACCACGCTGCACTGCGGCATGGCGGCAGCCCATTCGTCCATCGCCCTTCTCTCCCTCTCGCCTCCACCGAACAGGAAGAAGCGCGCGGAGGGGTGCTTGGCGGAGATGATGCTTATCACCTCCTTTGTCTTTTCCGGGGGATACACCTTGCCGGCATGCGCTGCGAACGGCGCGATGCCTATCCACGGGCCGCCGCCGCGCTCGCCCACGGCATCGGCTATCTCTTCGATTGGGCCGCCTTCCTTGGTGAAAAAGGATTCGTAGTCAAGTTTCACGGGGTAGCCCAGCCGTCCCAGCACGTCGGCGTATTTCTCGAAAGACGACCTCTGCGGCGCGAGTATTTTGTCCTCCTTCCTTGTCAGCTCTCGCCTGCCACGCCTGTTCTTGTCGATGTGCTCCACGCGGTATCGGTCGGCGTTGAACCTCATGCGCAGATACTTTGACCGCAGCACGTTGTGCATGTCGGCCACGGCGGTGAAGTTCTTCGCCATCAGTCGCCTGTAGAGTGCGTTTAGCCCCTTTATTCCGTGGTACTCCTTATTCAGGTCGGCTCCCATGAAACCAACGTTTGGCGCCATGTCCTCGAATAGCGGCCGCATTAACTCGCGGCTGAGCACTGTTATGCGCAGGTCGGGGTACTGCCGTGCCAGTGAGCTGACCACCGGCACCATCATAGCCACGTCGCCGAGCGCCGAGAATCTTATGACCAGCAGGTGTTCTGTCTTCATCAGTCTTTTTTCTTGCCGTACAGCACAGGGTTTGTGGCAGGGTCGTTGTACATCTTCATCTGGCGGTACACCTTCATGTATTTCCTGCCTGCCTCGATGTCCTCGAGCAGCTGGTCTATCGCCGTGGACAGGTCCTCCTGCTGTTCCAGCAGCACGTCCAGTTTCCGCGCGCATCTTTCCTTATGCTCCTGCGATGCGTCGCCTCGCTCCGCCTGCTCCCTCATGTGGTAAATCTTCAGGGCCAGTATGCTGAGTCGGTCTATCGCCCATGCCGGGCTCTCGGTGTTCAGCCTTGCGCCTTCGGCCGGCTTCACCTCGCTGTACAGCTGGCGGAAATAACTGTCTATCTGCTCCACGAGGTCCGTCCGGTCCTGGTTGCTGCGGTCTATCCTGCGCTTCAGCAGCAGAGCCTCGTCCGGGTCGATGTGCGGGTCGCGTATTATGTCCTCGTAATGCCACTGCACGGTGTCGATCCAGCACTTCAGGTAAAGTTTGTTCTCGATTGAGCCGTGCTCATACGGGTTGTTGATCTGTGCATCAACGTTATCGGTGACATGGTAATCATCGATAGCCTTTTTGAAAATCTCGTTGGCGAAATTTGTGAATGACATTTTGGGTTTTTCTTTAGATTTGTTGCAAATTTATATATTTATTTCATAACGGCAAACTTTTTTAGCAAAAACATCAAATAGTTGCACACATGGGGGGTCTGTGTGCAGGCAAAATGCTTTTTTCAGTTGAAATATTTGCATAAATGGATAAAAAGTTGTTCCTTTGCAGCCAGTTTTTAGATATTAATGAATATTACAAACATTAAAAAATTAAAATTATGTCAGAAATTGAATTGAAAGTAAGGGATATTATCGTTGACAAACTCGGTGTTAATGAAGAAGAGGTTAAGCCGGAAGCAAGTTTCACCAACGACCTTGGCGCAGACTCCCTGGACACCGTGGAACTGATCATGGAGTTCGAGAAGGAGTTCAACATATCCATTCCTGACGACCAGGCAGAGAAGATCGGAACCGTCGGCGATGCAATAAAGTACATCGAGGACAACCAAAAATAAGATCATTTTCAATCTGATTGGTAATTGATAATTGACATTTGATAATTAATGATGTTGCCCTGAGGGCAGCACTGCGTCAATTATCAATTATCAATTATCAATTTTTATTAATAAATGGAGTTAAAAAGAGTAGTAGTGACCGGACTTGGTGCCGTGACGCCCGTGGGACTTGACAGCGAGGAGACATGGAACAGCCTCGTGGCGGGCAAGAGCGGAGCGGGCCCCATCACTCAGTTTGACGCCTCAAAGTTCAAGACACACTTCGCGTGCGAGGTGAAAGGCCTCGACGTGAACAAATACATAGACCGCAAGGAAGCGCGCAAGATAGACCGCTACACGCAGCTTGCTCTCGTCAGCGCGATACAGGCCGTGGAAGACAGCGGCATGGATCTGGAGAGTGTCGACAAGGAAAGGATTGGCGTCGTGTTCGGAGTGGGCATCGGCGGCATCCGCACATTCCAGGACGAAGTGACATACTACGGCCAGCACATCGATGACGGCCCAAGGTTCGGGCCGTTCTTCATCCCCAAGATGATAAGCGACATCGCGGCCGGGCAAATATCAATAAAATTCGGCTTCCACGGGCCTAACTACGCAACGACGAGCGCATGTGCCTCCTCAACCAACGCGCTGGCCGACGCATTCAACCTCATAAGGCTCGGCAAGGCAAACGCCATAGTGGCGGGAGGCGCCGAGGCGGCAATATGCGACTGCGGCGTGGGAGGCTTCAACGCGATGCACGCCCTGTCAACACGCAATGACTCGCCCGAGACCGCCAGCAGGCCGTTCAGCGCGAGCCGCGACGGCTTCGTCATCGGAGAGGGCGCAGGATGCCTCATACTCGAGGAACTGGAACATGCAAAGGCGCGCGGGGCGAGGATTTACGCAGAGATGGCGGGAGAAGGAATGAGCGGAGACGCATACCACATAACCGCATCGCACCCGGAAGGCCTCGGCGCGAAACTCGTGATGCAGGCCGCGCTGGAAGACGCGAACCTAAAACCGGAGGACATCGACTATATCAACGTGCATGGCACGTCGACGCCAGTGGGCGACATATCGGAGGTCAAGGCCATAAAGGCTGTGTTCGGCGACGCTGCCTACAAGCTGAACATAAGTTCAACAAAGTCGATGACCGGACACCTCCTCGGCGCCGCCGGAGCAGTTGAGGCTATGGCAACGGTGCTCGCGGTGAAGAACGACATCGTGCCTCCGACGATAAACCACAGCGAGGACGACAAGGACGAGGAAATCGACTACAACCTGAATTTCACATTCAACACGGCGCAGAAGCGCGAGGTGCGTGCGGGGATGAGCAACACCTTCGGCTTCGGAGGGCACAACGCCTGTGTCATCTTCAAGAAATATGCTGAATAGTATCATAGACAGGATTAAGCTCCCTTTCCGCAAGGACAAGGAGCTTTTTCTTGCTATTCACGGCATCACCGGCTTCTATCCACGCAACATCGAGATCTACAAGACGGCGCTGATGCACAAGAGTATGCGCAGACGCAACGAGAAAGGAAGGCCGGTGAACAACGAGCGGCTCGAGTTTCTCGGCGATGCCGTGCTGGACTCAGTGGTGGGACACATCGTTTTTAACCATTTCGCGGGCAAGCGGGAGGGCTTCCTCACCAACACGCGCTCAAAGATTGTGCAGCGCGAGACGCTCAACCGGCTTGCAGAGGAGACGGGCATAAACCGGCTTATAAAATCCTCACGGGCAAACACGAGCCACAACAGCTACATGGGAGGCAACGCCTTCGAGGCTCTCGTGGGGGCCATCTACCTTGACAGGGGCTACGACGCGTGCATGCGTTTCATGGAGAAGCGCATACTGGCACAAATCATCAATATCGACCAGGTGGCGTACAAGGAAGTCAACTTCAAGTCGAAACTGATTGAATGGAGCCAGAAGAACAAGGTGAAATTAGATTTCAGGCTTGTTAAGGATGACAAGGACAAGGACGGCAACCCGACGTTCTGCTACAAGGCTGTGCTCGAGGGCGTCGACGGCGACATGGGGCGCGGTTACTCCAAGAAGGAGAGCCAGCAACAGGCCAGCAGGCTCACACTGGCAAGGCTGCGCAAGCAGCCACTGTTCATAGATGCCGTTTTTGCGGCAAAGTCGGAACGGACGAAGATGGAGGAAATGCCGGTCGGCGTGCCGGAGGGCGAGACAAGGCCCGACTTCATAATATCAAAAAGCGGCAAGGAAAACGGCGATGCCGACGGCGCGAATGGCAAAAAAGCGCAACAGCATGACACCACCTTGCAACGTAATGGCACGGGGAAGCAACGCCAAACCGAAGCACATGAGGAAACGGGGGAGGGCGAAAGCGAGTTCGACCTCTCCGACATATCAATAAGAAACGGCGGCGAAGACTACGAGGACATCATAGCGGCAGCCGAGGCCGCCGCATTTGCCGGCAAATGACCGCCGCAGACTCCCTCCTGCGGAGGCCCCGCGCGTTGGTTGCCGCGCCGCTCTCTCTATTTCTTGTCGCGGTCGTAGTGCGGCATCTCGTCAGGAAGCACGAATGAGAACTCAACCAGTCCGCGCACCTCGCCGCCCTCGCGCCACGGTGTCTGGAAAATCAGTTTGCGGCGGCCGTTCTTCGTTATGGTGTAGCAGTGCGGCCTGTTGCTCTCCAGCATGTCGCGTATTATGCCCTGCGACCGCTCGCTGTGGCATGGTATCATGCTCTTTCCCACCATTGTCTCCCCGGGCTTGTTGAATGTCTCGCGCGAGCGCTTGTTCATAAACAGCACCTTCCCATCCGTGTCAGAGACAGTCACCGCACCCTCGATGTCCTCAGCCCATGAATATTTCTCAATTTCCTTCATAAATGAATGTATGTTTGCTTGTTGAAATTTCAAAGTGCAATATTACTAATAAATAGTGTGATACGCAAATAATTCATTCCAACACCGATTATTCCATTTTCATCTCAACAACCCGTTGCACGGCTGCCTGCGTCCGGGGGACGGGAATGCCGATACCAAATGGAAAAATCAGTGTTGTAATGACAGATTTGGGTTTTATCACCTCACCACGAATTTCCTTGTTTCTGAGGATGCCTTTACGACATACACTCCCTTGGCGAGGCCTGCGGTGGCGATGGAAACCGTGTTGCCACTGGCTGTCTTCCTCGCTGCTATCCTGCCGTTGGCATCGTATAGCACCGCCTCTGTGCCGTCAGCAAGTCCTGCGATGTCTATCGAGGAGGCCGTGACGGCAACCGAAATGGCGGCGTTGTCATATTCAGCCGTCTGCACTCCGGTCAATATGTCGTCGTATGGCGTGGGCTTCTCCAGTCCGTAGTCGTCGATGTTCATTCCGAACACGGGCCATCCCTTGTCCTTTGCGATCTTGACGTCGGCCGCCGTCGCCTTGTTCTTCTCGAGTGTCATGTCAATCTCCGTGAGGTAAAGTCCCTGTGGGTTCATGCCGAACCAGTCGTCCCACTCGCCGTCAGCGTATGCCACGAATTTTGGCAGAGCCTGCATGAATGCGGTCATTTTCTCCCCGTTGATGTCGTTCCGCTGCATCTCCATTTGGCGCAGGTCAGAGTTTCCCGCCAACTTTATTGCCGTGATGGCGTTGTTGTAGCAGTTCACCTCGCGCAGCGCGGCGTTTCCCGAAAGGTCGAGGGTGCCGGCAATCATGTTGTCGCGGCAGACGAGCGACGTGAGTCCAGCGTTCTTCGATACGTCGATTGATGTCATCTCGTTGCCCCAGCAACTGAAATCACTGAGCGCGGCAAGTCCCTTCAGGTCAACGCTCCCAAGTTTGTTGTTTCCGCAGTAAACCAGTCGCAGGTTGTCGCTCTTGCCCATCGCCAACTCGGTGAGCTCGTTGTCGTCGCAGTAGAGTTCCTCAAGGTCCGGTGCCTTCGACACGTCGAGTTTCGTGAGTTTGTTTGACGAGCACTCCAGTTTCGATATTGCGCCGGTAATCACGATGTCCTTGTCGGTTATCTTGAAAGAGCCGTTCTCGTCATACTCCGCTCCGGTAATATCCACGTCTTCCTCCACTTTCATGCCGATGTTGACGTATTCTCCTATCTCGCGTGCCGTTGTCATCGTTATCTGCGGCAGGTCCTCCTCGTTGTATGACAGGAAAGCGTCCTTCCACTCGGGCGCGGCTTCATACAGTGCCAGGCTTCCCGTCGGCACGTAAAGGTTCATGGAGTAGTTTGGGAACATCACGCCGAACGCCCCCGTCTCCACCTCCGGCGGTGTTGTCGCACGCACGTGCACCTCCTTCAGTTTTGGGCAGTTGTCAACACATCCCGCCCTGAGCAGCGTCACGGTCGACGGTATGTAAAGTTTCTGCAACTCTGCCGTGCCGTAGCACATGCTTACCGGGAGCGTCCTCACGCCCTTGTTTATCCTAAGCACCTTTATTTTCCCTGCGCAGTCGAATGCCGCTTTGTAAATCGAATCCACCGTTGCCGGCACGGTGTATTTCTCGCGCGGGTCAGCCTGTGGATATGCGATGAGTGTCTTCTCGTCGGCGGAGAACAGCACGCCGTCAACAACCTTGAAGCTTGTGTTGCCCTCTTCCACCTCGAACGTCGCGAGGTTCTTGCATCCGCCGAACGCCGACTCGCCAATCTTGCTCACGCCTGCCGGCAGTTTCACGCTGGCAATGAGCGTGCCGTAGAACACCGTCGCGCCGATGGTTTTCAGTGACGACGGCATGGTGAACTTGGTGAATGGCGCGGCGTAGAAGGCCCGGTCGGAGATTTTCTCCACCGAGTTGGGCAGGCTCACCTCGGCAAGCTTGTGGCAACTCATGAACGCTCCCTTTCCTATTGTCTTCAGTCCTTCGGGGAACGTCACCTCCTCCAGTGCCTGGCATTTGAAGAACGCGCTCTCGCCTATGTCCTGCAGCGTGGATGGCAGCGTCACTTTCTTCAGTGTCTTGCAGCCGTAGAAGGTGTATGGCGGGAACAGCCCGGTGACGTTTCCGCCCGCATCAACTATGGTGACGCCCGCCATGTCGAGTTTCTCGAGGCTTGTTGTCTTCTGGAACACGTTGAAGTCAGCGGTGTTCAGCGTTCCCGTTATGGTCAGGTCGGTGACCGTAGCGGCATCGTCGCCGACAAGGTCGTCGAGCGTACCGGGCGTGGTTACGTCGATGGTCTTTGAACTCTGTGCGCTTACGGCTATGGATATAGCCAGCAGCACAAACAAGGTGTAGGTTTTTCTCATAATGATACAATGATTGCGGTTAATGATAAATTAATTGATAATAATTTGCCAAAGGTAGTAATAATAATGTATATGTGCAAATAACGGCAGTGCGTTTTTGACATTTTTGTTTCCCCGTATGCCACACATCTACATCATCGGTGGCAAGAAAGTAGTTAAGCGATAACCAACAGCCTCATCAGCCCATTCATCTTTTCGACAAGGCACAGAAACATTCTCGTGACCTTTCCATAGTTGAATGGGCTGTTGCATGTCGTTGCATGGACGGCAGTTCTAAAAACATCTCCGCACACGTTACTTCTCTATCATCTTAAATGTGCAGAAAAATCTCCGTCAACAGGACCCACAGCATTTTGGCGATTATTTTTTTCTTTATCAAAACAGCACAAGAACGCCTGCCTTCTAACAAACGAAGCGAAGCGCATTGTAGGTGTCGTCTATTCCAACAAAATTTTCAGAGCTTTACCGCACCTCCTTGTCTTTCCGTGTTATTCCGTTGCAACTATAAAAAATATTACTTCCGGTTCATTAAACCAGCAGTTCAATGACTGGTATTCCTCAAAAAGATTTCGGCAGAATTGCTTTCGCAGAACGCTTGCCTTCATTATCTTGTTTACTATATTGACTTCACTTACATTTGTTGTCCGACACATTAACTGCAAACGAAAGCGCCATGTATGGCAAGGTCTGTATACGAAACAGGGTTACCTGTCGTTCCGTTTGGTCGAAAGGTAACCCTGTCCTTCTATGCCGTCTCATGGTGAATTGACGGCATCGTGAGTGGAGCTGTCTTTATTTAAAGATGGTCTGTATCTCATTCGTGGTTGTCGCCCCACATGTCGTCGTCGTCGAATTGCTTGGCGTTTCCGTCGCCTGTGGCTGGGGTACTGGGGTCTATGGCTATGGTCCTGGTATCCATCATGCCATAGTTTGTGCCAATCCTGATGATGTCGGCATTTGGCTTGATGTAAGCACGGTTGCCACTCGTGGGTGCCTTGCTGTTTATGTTCTCTGTTTTCATCTTTCCGTTATTTTGCAATTTTCTTTCCTTTTATTACATATATG
>URLI01000034.1 GCA_900548585.1 uncultured Prevotella sp.
GACACACAACGAGTTTAATATTTTCATATTGGGTGTTTTGACACACCCTCTTTTGTCTAACTATACCTTTAAATCAATAAAAGTTTTACCGGACAGCAATGAAAACTTTTAAAGTAGGAGAAAAAATCTCCTCCTTTTTTGTTCTTTATACAATAATATTTGCTATATTTGCAAATAATCATATAATATTTATGGAAAGTCCAACCAACAGGATAAAAGAGGTACTTACCGGAAGTGGAATCAAGCAGACGTGGCTTGCCAAGAAACCCGGCAAGTGTTTTACGATAGTGAACTCCTGCGTTTGCAATCGTCGCCAGCCAAGTTTGGTATCTCTATTCCAAATAGCAGAGATATTACAAGTCAATCCAAAGGAATTGATTAACACCCCAGATGAGTAACTTTATTATGGCAGAGCATAAAAAATCTATTCGTTTTTTCAACGACCGTGAAGTTAGAGCGGTGTGGGACGAGGAACACAGTAAGTGGTGGTTCTCTGTGCTGGACATTATTGCTGCGATTAACGAGCAAGATGATTACCAAAAGACGAGAAACTATTGGAAGTATCTCAAAACCAAACTAAGAAAAGAAAATAGTCAGTTGGTTAGTAGCACTAACCAACTGAAGCTAAAAGCCTCTGACGGGAAGTCTTATAAGACAGATACGTTTGATGCAGAGGGTGTAACCCTTTTGGCAAAGCATATCAACAATGCCAAGGCAACGAGCTTTCTTGACTGGTTCCTCTATAGTGATAACACTATTGACGGACAGAGCAAGAAAAAGGCTTATCAGCTTTTTGAAAGTGGTATCTTAAAGACTGTAGACCCAGGTACAATCAAATGTTTACAACAAATACACGCTTATCTCTTTGGAGGATTGTACGACTTTGCCGGACAAATCCGTACCAAGAATATCTCAAAAGGAGGTTTTACCTTTGCTAATTGTATGCACTTCCCCGAAACCCTGCAAACAATAGAACGAATGCCCGAAACAACCTTTGATGAGATAATGGACAAATATGTTGAAATGAAAATTCGTGCAAACGAGTACCATGTGAACTCGTTCACTAATGGTCGAGTGCAGCCGAATTTATGCAATGTAGCGCATCCATTTATGGAAGGTAACGGTCGTAGCACTCGCATTTGGCTTGACCTCATGCTAAAGCGTTCTCTCAAACGGTGTGTGGATTGGAGTCAGATAGATAAAAACGAATATCTATCGGCAATGCGTGAGAGTGTAGCAGATAGCACGCTCATCAAGACTTTGGTACTGCCTGCCCTCACCACCAAGATTGATGACCGAGAAATGTTCATGAAATGTATTGATTATTCATACTATTATGAGCAGAATGATTGATAGCATTTGAAAATAATAAAAGTAAATAAGTATTCATAGAAACCAAGGCAAATGAAAACATTTGATGATATACTCAATTTATTCCGTGAATATTCGGCAACGGAACTGGAGAAAGGACATAAGTTTGAAATGCTCATCCAGCGGTGGTTTCTCTCCGACCCACGTTATAGCAATACCGTGAAACGCGTGTGGCTGTGGCAAGATTTCCCTGCCAAAGCCGAGTTTGGCGCACACGATTTGGGTATCGACCTTGTCGCAGAGACCGATCAAGGTGAGTTTTGGGCTATTCAATGCAAATGCTATCGTGAGGATGCTGTTATCGACATGCCCAAAGTTGATGCCTTCATTTCTCAAGCCACACGCACATTTACACATCCTGAGACGAAAGAACAAACCACTTTTACCAGCATGATTTGGGTTTCAACAACATCAAACTGGAATCCGCATGCAGAGCAGAAAATACAAAACCAGCTCATTCCCTTTACTCGCATCAATCAGTTTGAGTTGCGGAACGCTGCGGTTGACTGGGAATTGCTCAATAGTGGGCAGCAGGGAAAGGATGTTGTGTTACCTGGCAAGAGTCCCCGCCCGCATCAAATCAAAGCCATGCAGTGTGCGCACAATCATTTCAAAGAGCACGACCGTGGAAAACTCATCATGGCATGTGGCACAGGCAAGACTTATACATCACTGAAAATAGTAGAGCAGGAAACTAACAAGAAGGGATTGGTCTTATTTCTGGTGCCGAGCATCGCTTTGTTGGGACAGGGATTGAACAACTGGATGACAGACACCACTGCCGTCATCAAGCCCGTTTGCATTTGTTCTGACTCAAAAGCGTCCAAACTCAATGAAGACATCAATGTCAGCATCGTGGACACACCCTATCCTGCCACCACCAATATTCCTACCACTGTCAAGCATTTGTTGCAATACCGGGAGAGCGATGCGCTGGTTGTGGTGTTCTCTACATACCAAAGCATCGACGTGGTGGCAGAAGCGCAGCGGCAGGTACTCGAAGAAACCGACGGCGCGTTTGGCGTGTTCGACATGATTGTGTGTGATGAGGCACACCGAACCACCGGCGCAAAGAGCAAATATAAGGAGGAAAGCAGCTTCACCAAGATTCACGACAACAACTTCATTCAGGGGCGAAAGCGCATGTACATGACGGCTACGCCACGTTATTACAATGCCAACATCAAGGAGACAGCCAAGGAAAAAGACATGCTGCTGTGGAGTATGGATAATGAAGAGTTCTTCGGTGAAGAGTTCTATCGCATAGGGTTTGGCGAGGCCGTCAACCTTGGGTTGCTCACCGATTACAAGGTGTTGGTGCTGACATTGAGCGAAGAAGATTTGTCAGAGGACATGAAAGCAAAGGTCAAAGGAAATGATGAACTTACGCTGGATGATGCTTCTAAATTGGTGGGGTGTGTCAACGCGCTTTCCAAACGCATCAAGGGCGACAAGGGCATCACGGCAAAAGAAGACCCAGGGATGATGAAGCGAGCCGTAGTTTTCTGCTCAACCATCAATCGGTCAAAGCGTTCGAGTGGCATCGCGTCAACCGACTTTGCCCAGCAGTTCCCCGAATTAGTGAACTATTATAAAGAAAACGATGTTGCCGAGAGCGAACGTAGCCAAGTGGTGAATGTGCAGACGCGCCATATCGACGGCGGCATGAGTGCCGAGATTAGGGCCGAGGCCATCGACTGGCTGAAGGATGAGAACATTGCTGATGGTCAATGTCGTATATTAAGCAATGTGCGTTGCTTGTCCGAGGGCGTGGATGTGCCGGCACTCGACGCCGTAATCTTCGCATCGGCGCGCGACAGTCAGGTAGACGTGGTGCAAAGTGTGGGACGTGTGATGCGCAGTTTTAAAGATTCTACAACCAACGAACCGAAGAAATACGGGTACATCATCATTCCCGTGGTGGTTCCGCCCAACACCGAACCTAATCTTATACTCGACAACAACGACCGTTTTAAGGTTGTATGGGATATTCTCAACGCCCTCCGTGCCCACGACGAGCAGTTCAACGCCACGGTCAACAAAATAAGTCTGAACAAGGAGCGGCCCTCCAAGATTGTCGTGGCTGGCGTGCCACGTGGGTCGTTCCAGATGCTGGGAGGTGATGCGCAGCCCACGCATTACGACAATGAGGACGACCTCGCACAGCTTTCTAATGAGGACGTGGCTACCCAACTTGCGCTCAGGTTTGGTGAATTGCAAGATGGCATCTATGCCAAAATGGTGGAAAAGGTTGGCGACCGGTTGTATTGGGAGAACTGGGCTGCTAAGGTTGGCGACATTGCCAAGAAGTTTATTTATCGCATCGGACAACTTGTCAATACGGGTGTGCACAAGGAAGAGTTTGAAACCTTCCTGCATGTGTTGCAGCAAAACCTCAACCCTTCGATTACGGCAGAGCAAACCATTGAGATGCTGGCGCAGCACATGATTATACGGCCGGTGTTCGAAGCGCTGTTTCAAGAATACCATTTCGCCACCAACAACACCGTGAGCCAGAGCATGCAACGCATGCTGGACATGCTGGAAAGCGAGGAGGTGGACAAGGAAACATCGACACTCGAGGATTTTTACCAAAATGTGCGCCAGTATGTGGGAAAGATAGACAACCTGGAAGGCAAGCAAGCCATCATCAAGACGCTCTACGAAAAGTTCTTCAAGGGGGCGTTTCCAAAGACGGTAGATAAGTTGGGCATTGTCTATACGCCGATAGAATGTGTTGATTTCATTGTCCACTCGGTAAACGACATTCTGAAAAAGGAGTTCAGCTGCTCGTTGACCGATGAGAATGTGCACATTCTCGACCCCTTCACAGGCACGGGAACATTCATCACACGGCTGTTGCAAAGCGGACTTATCATGCCTGAGGATATGGAGCGCAAGTACCTTCACGAAATTCATTGCAACGAGATTGTGTTGCTGGCTTATTATATCGCCGATGTCAATATTGAGAGCGTGTTCCACGAACTGACGCGGCGCGCTGAATACCTGCCCTACGATAACATCTGTCTTACCGACACCTTTCAAACCACAGAGCAGCGGGAGCCCGTCTTCGACAAGTCGTGGTTCGAAGGAAACAGTGCCAACGTGGAGCAGCAACTCAAAGCACCCATCCGTGTCATAATGGGCAATCCGCCTTACTCCATTGGGCAGAAGTCTGCCAATGACAATGCGCAGAACCAAAGCTATGAAATGCTCGACAAGCGCATTACCGACACATATGTGAAGGCATCCACAGCAGGATTGAACAAATCCACTTACGACCTTTATATCAAGGCCTTCAGATGGGCCACCGACCGCCTCTCCATGAACAAGGAGGAGGGAGGCGTGGTGGCTTTCATCAGCAACGGCGCATGGATAGACGGCAATGCCAACGACGGTTTCCGCAAATGTCTGGAGCGGGAGTTCGCTGCCATCTACGTACTCAACCTGCGGGGAAATGCAAGAACAACAGGAGAATTGAGACGTAAAGAAAAAGATAATGTCTTTGGACAGGGCTCTCGTACCCCTATCGCCATCACGCTGTTGGTGAAGAAACCGCAACAGGCTGCAGATAATCGTGCCACCATCTACTATCACGACATCGGTGACTATCTGTCGCGCGAGCAGAAACGGAAGATGGTACGTGATTTCAAGAGCATCAGTTCTTCGAAACTTGGCTGGACCATCCTGCACCCCAACGCACATGGCGACTGGATCAATCCACGCAACGAGGGCTTTGCAGAGCTGATACCATTGGCACCAGAGAAGAAGTTTGATACAAAGACGCAGAGTGGGTTTGTGATGTACGCTATTGGTTTAGCTTCCAACAGAGATAATTGGGTCTATGGGTTCTCTAAAGAGACGGTTGGTCAGAATATGCAAAGAATGATAGGAGCCTATAATGCCCAATGCGAAGACTACCAAAAGGCTTTGACCATAAATCCAAACTTGGCAGTGGAAGACTTTATTGATACAAATCCACAACGCATTAGTTGGACGCGTGCTTTGAGGAATAGTGCAAAGAAGGGAGTTAGCATAAAATACCAAGACAAAACAATATATAGTTTGTATAGACCTTTCTGCAAACAATATCTTTACTATGAAGATTTCTTCATAGAAAGTCCCGGACTTAGCAGAAAACTGTTCCCAACACCAGCAAGCAAGAACTTGGTCATCTGCTTATCGGGTATTGGCAGCAGTAAAGATTTCTCGGTGTTGGTAACGGATAAAATACCAGACTTGCAATTGATGTTTAATGGTCAATGCTTCCCCCTCTATTGGTATGAGGAAAGCGCGCAACAAGGTTTGTTCGCAGCGGTGGGTGGAGATTATGTCCGCCACGATGGCATCAGCGACTGGATGTTGAAAGAGGTGAGAAACCGTGTGGGCAATAGGAAAATCACCAAAGAAATGATATTCTATTATGTCTATGGCTTGCTGCATTCGCCAGACTATCGCGAAACCTTTGCATCAGATTTGAAGAAATCGCTGCCTCGCATTCCTATCATCACCGACGAAACGGAGTGGATGAACTTCTACCATGCGGGTAAGATGCTGGCAGCGTTGCATCTGGAGTACGAAAGCGTGGAGCCATGCGAGGTGACCATCAACGACACCTATACGGGAGAAGACGAATACGAACACTATGCGGTGAGCAAGATGCGCTTCCCGAAGAAAGGCGAGCAGGGCACCATCATCTACAACGAATACCTGCGCGTGGAGGATATTCCGGCACGCGTTTACGAGTATGTGGTGAATGGCAAGAGTGCGGTGGAATGGATCATGGAGCGGTATGCCGTGACCATCGACAAGAAAAGCCTGATTACGAACGACCCCAACCTTTGGAGCCGAGAACATGGAGCGCCACGCTATATCTTCGACTTGCTGTTGTCGGTGATGAACCTGAGTGTGCAAACGGTTGACATCGTGGAGCGTTTGCCACGACTGCACTTTGATGGCAGCAACGTTACCATCACGGAAAAAGGACACGACTTGACACCCGTGGAGGAAGAAGACCCCAACACTTACAAGGGCAGCGACACGCTGAAGTTGAGCATCAAGCAGGTGTTCTTTAACGAGATAGTGGCGGGAACGAAGAAAACAGAATACCGTGAGATATTCAATGCCTACACAGCCAACAAATATCTTGCCACGGATGTGAACGGCACGCCGCTCTGTGACCCTAAGCACACCGTGGAGGGGCGCATCTATCATCCCGATGAGTACAACGACGGGCACTTCCCCTTTGTGGCACGTCCTTACAAACGCATTCGCTTCTCGGTGGGTTCGTTTGGCGACAGCTGCATGGCAGAGATAACGCATGTAACCTTCAGCGTATCGCGACAGAAAGGAAACGGGTTGGTTGTCTGGCAAGCCGAGTATCACTTGGGAAAGGTAACGAATGTGAGAAGAAAACATAAGTAGGGAGATTAATGGTAATTACCCCCCCCACCGGTCATTACGACAATGTTTTTTGGCGTAATGGACATCTTGCAGGCTTGGAAAGCCCCGTATGTCACATTACGCCAAATCCGGATTGATATATACTGCCGTTGCCAACTGCCAATGTCTGTCCCGGCAGCCGGGCTTTATGGTTGCTGTGTGCTGCTGAACGTTATGCCCCAGTAGCGGGCGTTGTCATCGCTGCGGTCAGCCTCCACCGCATTCTCGGTCTCGTCGGGCAGGTTGCAGAAGAAGTCGATGCCCGTCCTTTCCTCCAGTTCCCTGATGGTTATGTATTCCGTCGTGCTTCCTTTGTAGTGTGGCGACCAGATGCCGAGCGCGTGGTATTTGTCTTTTGCCTTGTCGTAGGAAAGCAGCGCCATGTAGAAATATTTCGGCACGCGCAGCCCCGCCGCCGTTACCTCTGAGATGTCCTCCGCCTTGTCTATTGTTGCCGCCTTGACGATGTATAGCGTGTCGCAGTCCGCCGCCGTGGCGTAGGCTCTCACCTTTCCCTCGAGCTGTGACCACACGCCGCTGTTGTGTCCCGTCGCTTGCGGCTGCATGTTGCTCAGGTAGAATGTCTGGTCGTTCTGTTGCCTTGAGGCGAGGCGGTCGCCCGACGGGCATAGGTGTCCCCGCGAGTAGGTTGACGACGTTGCGCTGTATTGTGCCAGTGTCGTCCGGTGTGCCGGGTTTGTTATCTTCGGGTCCTCCCTGAAGTTGTCCTTACGCTTGACGTTTTTTGCGAGGTTGGCCTCGTATAGCTCGTAGCACGTCCATCTGTTGCCGAGTTTCTCGCCGTCCCATTCCAGCGAGAAGTTCACCACGGAGTCTGCGTCGGCATAGTGGGTTATCTCGTATGTGAAGTCCTCGTTGCCCTGGTGCAGCCTCGGGAACTCCAGTCGCCATGCCTCCCTGTTCCTGCCGAGCTCGTATTCGCCGTTCCTGTTCATGTTCTTGTCGTCGGTCTGCCCTCCGCCTTGCTCCTCGAATGCCACGAAGAAAATCTGCGAGTAGAGGTAGTCCCGGCACGAGCCGTCCTTCATGTATATCTTTATTCCGAGCGAGTCTTGCGCGCCTCCCTCACCGAAGATAACGTCAGACTTCTCGATGTTGGCCTTGTCGAATGTCAGCACTGCGCCATTCTTGAACTTGATGTATTCCGGTTTCCTGTTCTCCTGTGCCACGGTGTCAAACGCAACGGCGAGCAGTGACAGCATCAATATGTATTTTTTCATGGTAAATGTTTCAAAAATGTTTTATTGTCATTAAACTGTTCTTATCAATGTCTTTCGTCATTTCACGACAAATTTCCTGCCTCCCATGATGTATATTCCCTTCGGCAGTTGTTTTGTGCCGCGTCCCGTGTATTGCCCGTTCAGGTTGTAGACGCGCGCCTCGCCAGTTCCCGTGCTGGTGCTGTCCTGCGCCGCGCCAATTCCCACGGTGACGCCTCCCTCGGTGTCGATCCTGGCGTCTGTGACCGTTGCCGGCACGATGAAATATGCGCTAATGCCTGGGATTTTGTTCGTTTCGCCTTCTGCCGGCCAGTACAGGTTGTTGTCTTGTCCGAGCAGGCGTTCCGTCTTGTCGGTCTTCAGTTCGTGTGGGCTGTAAATGCCCACGAAGTGGAAGCCTCCGTACTCTATGTCCTGTGCCGCCGCGTTGGTCAGCGTCACGTCCTTGTATGCCGGGTTCTCCATGTCTTCTGTGGGTTTGTACAGGTAAGGCACTCCAGCCTCGATGCTTTGCGCCTCCTCGAAGATCATCACGTTGCCTTCCGCGCTCTTGTATCTGCGTAGCATCCCTTCCACGTTTTCAATGCCGAAGGGCAGCGTCACCGTGTTCCAGCATCCGGCGTTGAAAGCCCTCTTCAGCCTCACCGATGCGTTTGCGATGTTGCTTTCCGGCATGGCAAAGTCCTTGTCCTCGTCGATTACGTATGTCACTGGCCGGAACTCCTGTTCCTCCACGTCGTGTATCGTTGTTTTCTCCACCCTGTTATATACGGGGCGCAGCTCGCAGTTCCCGCCGTCCGCCGGGAACACAATCGCCGAGAGGTCAACTATTGCGTTGTCGTATGGCATCTGGAAGAACTGCTCCGCGCCGAGTCCGTGTGCGTTGTTGATGCTCACCGTCTTGCCGTCGGCCATGGTTTTTCCTCCGTTTACTGTTGTTTCCTTGATTGCCACCCAGCCGGCGAGGTGGTTCTTGCAGTCGTCCACGCTAATATCTGTTGGCACAATGTCGTTTTCCGTTACCGGCTCCGCAATGACTATCGTCTCAGAGTTGGTCTTTCCGGTGGCCTCGAGCACAGTGACGTCGCCTGTGCTTGTCTTCTTTCCGTATATGTATCCCGCTATGTGCTGGTTGTAACGCAGTGCCGGTGTGGTCTTTATCTCCTTGAAGAACACTTTCGTGTCTTTGTCGCTTATGTATGCGTTGCCCTCGCCGTCTGCGAACAGCACGCGTGCCATGTCCCCGTCGGCAATGTAGAGATGCACCTCCGTGCTGTCCTCCACGTCCTTCAGGGCTTTCAGTCCCTTCACCTCAATCACTGGTTTCGGCGCGGGTCCGTTGTCATATTCAACGGTAATCCTCTTTATGTATATTGCCTTCGAGCTTGTCTGGGTGTAGTTAAGCGCGATTTTCCCCGCCGCGTTGCCCGCGAATTCATATTCCGTGTTAGTGTTGGTCAGGGAGCAGGTGTTTCCGAAAGTCTGTTCGCCGATCGTCACCGTGAGCTGCGCATTGGTGCTGTTTGCTCCGCTCGTCTCGATTTTAACCGATGTGACGTTGCCGGTAATGCCTTCTGCTGACAGCGTTATTGCCGTTGCCGGCTTCTTGCCGCTGCCGATTTGCTGCCCCTTTGTGTTGTCATAGCCAAAGTATCCCGCGTCAGTCTGCAGCGTCCATTCAACGCCGCCGAGGTCCTGTGTCCCGTTTTCGGAGAACACCTTTCCTGTAAATTCATAGGTGTAGGTTTCGGCGTTTGCCGGGCTCGCCCACACAGCCAATAACAGGAACGTAGTGAGTCGTAACAATCTTCTCATATCACCAATTTTTTTTAAGTTAATATTTTTATATCGCTATATGTTGTAAAACACAATCTATGCCTGCAAAGTTAATACTTTTTATTTTAAAAACGCATCATTTTTGCCGGATTTGACAAGAGACAACAACAACCAGTCTGCCTCGCAGAGTCAATCAGCCCGGGATATAATGACCGGTTTTGGTTGAAATGCATCGACAGGCCGTTGCCTTGATTTCTTCATTACATCAATATAGCAGCAGCAATCCGGCGAAGCCACTGTACGCAATCATTCTTATGGGGTTGATCTTGACATATTTTGTTCCTACGAAACACGCCACGAACAATGCCACGCTGATCCAGAAACGCCAGGGGGTCACCGACGGCGTGCCGAAGTTCTCGGGGGTCATGAGCATGAGGGTCGCCGCTCCAAGCAGTCCGACGACGGCGGGGCGCAGCCCTGAGAACACGCTCCTCGCTATCGGCGTGTCCGTGTACTTGACAAACATACGGCTTATCAATATCATCAATATCATTGACGGAAGAACCAGCGCGAATGTGGCGGTGGCACTGCCAAGCACCGCCATGATGCCGTTGTAGCCGGCATGTTTCACGGCGGAATAGCCACAGTAGGTGGCGGAGTTGATGCCGATCGGCCCCGGGGTCATCTGGCTTATCGCCACTATGTCCGTGAACTCACTCATGGTGAGCCAGCCGTGAGTGCGCACCACCTCGTTCTGTATCAGCGACAACATGCCGTAGCCGCCGCCGAAACCGAAGAGGCCGATTTCAAAGAATGTTATGAACAGGTATAAGTATATCATATTGGCTTGCAGGGTCTCATGTGTTTCATTTCACTGTTGTTCATTCCGCGTCACGCTATTCCGTGGGCTTCACATACTTGCCATACACATATCCGCACAAACCGGCAGCGATGATTATTATTATCGGGGATATGCCGAGTGCGTAGATTGCCAGCGCGCACGCGATTGGGATCCAGCAGTTGGAAAACGTTATCCTCGCGCTCTTGGCAAGGTTGAACGTCGGCACGGCAATCAGCGCAACCACGGCGGGGCGTATGCCGTTGAATATCGAGGCGATGATCTTGTTGTCACGGAACTGATGGAAGAACATCGCTATGAGCAGGATGATGAGGAACGAAGGCAGGGCGGCGCCGGCCGTGGTGCATATCGCCCCCTTTGTCCCGCGAAGCTTGTAGCCGATGAACGTGCTGATGTTCACGGCGAACACACCGGGAGTGCTCTGGGCGATGGCGATGAGGTCGAGCAGCTCCTCCTTTTCCACCCAGTGGTGCTTGTCCACCACCTCTGTCTCGATGATGGGTATCATGGCATAGCCGCCGCCGAACGTCACGGCGCCAATTTTGAAGAAAGTCTTGAACGACTCCAAATAAACCCTGTCCAAAGCCACTCCTATATATATTATATGTCGCTGGAGGAACTCACACGCGCTCCTCTATCCACCTGCGTGCGTTTACGAACGCCTCGATCCACGGCGTCACCTCGTCGCCACGGCGGCCGCGCGGGTACCATCCGTTCTGCCACGGGAATATGGCACGCTCAAGGTGCGGCATCATGGCGAGGTGGCGGCCGTCCTCTGAGCAGATGCCCGCCACGTCATAGTCGCTGCCGTTGGGGTTGGCGGGGTAGTCGTGGTGGTTGTATCTCGCCACGATGTTGTACTCGCTTTCTGCCTTTGGCAGCGAGAACTTGCCTTCGCCGTGAGCGACCCAGATGCCGAGTTTGCTGCCGCTCAGAGAGCCGAGCATCACGCTTTCGTTCTCGGGGATGGCGAGCGTAACGAAGCAACTCTCGAACTTATGGCTGTCGTTGTGCAGCATCCTCGCGCGCCTGTCGCCGCCCCGCTCCTCAAGCAGACCGAGTTCCACCATCAGCTGGCAGCCGTTGCATATCCCGAGCGAGAGCGTGTCCTCGCGTGCATAGAACCTGTCGAGAGCCTCCTTCGCTTTGGGATTGAAGAGGAACGCGCCAGCCCATCCCTTGGCACTGCCGAGAACGTCGGAGTTTGAGAAGCCGCCGCAGAACACGATCATGTTCACCTCGTCGAGCGTCTCGCGCCCGCTGATGAGGTCGGTCATCATGACATCCTTCACGTCGAACCCGGCGAGCCACAGCGAGTAGGCCATCTCGCGCTCGCCGTTGGTGCCTTTCTCGCGGATTATCGCAGCCTTTGCCCGCTGTGGCTTAGGCTTCGCTCCGCAGGCGTTGTCCGCGATCCTCGCGTCTCTCAGCGCATCCAGTCCGTATTGCGCCAGCTTCCCCGTGAAACCGTCGCAGAACTTCATCTCCACCGGATGGCTCGCATAGTTCCTCGCCCGTTCGTCCGCGCAGCCGTTGAAACTCTGCCGGCGGTCGAGCAGGTGCGATGTCTCATACCACGCGTCGCGCATGCGGTTGATGTCGAAGCAGTGGCAGAAGTTGTCCTTCTGCACGACGATATAACGCGGCGCGTTTGGCTTGCCTATCGCGGCATAGCATATACCAGCATCGCCAAGTATGTTCTCCACCTTCGCCTTGTCGCCGTCTGCCACCTGGATCACAACTCCCGGGTTTTCGGCAAACAGCATCTTCACAATGTCATCGCCGCCGAAGCCAGCGAGGTCTATGTCAATTCCGCCCTCGCGGTTGGCGAACGTCATCTCCAGCAATGTGGTTATCAGTCCTCCGGCGCTTATGTCGTGTCCCGCCATGACGAGGCCTTTCTTGATCAAATCCTGAACGGCGTTGAACGCATTGCGGAAATATTCCGGGTCTCTCACCGTCGGCACGTCACTGCCCACCTTTCCGCACGACTGTGCGAAGGCGCTTCCGCCGAGGCGTTGGTCGTCGTATGAGAAGTCTATGTGGTAGAGCGTCGTGGCCTTGTCGTTCACCATGACCGGCGAAACCACGCTCCTCACGTCTGCCACCTCGCCTCCCGAACTGACGATGACCGTCCCCGGGGCGATTATCTTGTCGCCATTGGGATATTGCTGGCTCATCGACAGCGAGTCCTTGCCGGTCGGCACGTTTACATGCAGTTCGCAGCAGAAGTCCGAGAGAGCCTTCACCGCCGCGTAGAGCCTTGCATCCTCGCCTTTCTGCGAGCGGCACGGCCACATCCAGTTTGCCGACAGCGACACGCTGTCGAGGCCGTCCTCAAGCGGTGCCCACACAATGTTCGTAAGCGATTCGGCAACCGACAGCACGCTGCCTGCCGCCGGGTTTGCCAGTCCTGCCTGCGGTGCGTGTCCCAGCGCGGTGGCTATGCCCTTGCGGCCACGGTAGTCGAGTGCAACCACGCCGCAGTCGCTCAGCGGCAACTGCAGCTCGCCTTGGCACTGCTGCCGCGCCACCTTGCCGGTGACCGAGCGGTCGACCTTGTTAGTGAGCCAGTCCTTGCACGCCACGGCCTCTAACGAGAGAACACGGCTAAGCATTGAGTCGAGGGAATCCTGATTGCCCTGACAAGTCTGAGTTGTCACGTTCTCATACTCCCTCACGACGGTCTCGTCTTTCATCACCGTCACGGGCGAGTGCCCGAACATCTGCGCAACGTCGAGGTCAAACGGCTTAGTGCCGTCTCCCTGACGGAAAGAGAAATGCGCGTCGCCGGTTGTCTCGCCAACCACATACAGCGGTGCGCGCTCACGTTCGGCGATGCGGCGCACATGGTCGATGTGCCTCTCGTCGATGAGCAGCCCCATGCGCTCCTGGCTCTCGTTTGCTATTATCTCCTTTGCCGACAGCGTCTTGTCGCCTATCGGCAGTTTCGTCATGTCGATCTCACCGCCACAGTCCTCGACAAGCTCCGACAGGCAGTTGACGTGCCCTGCGCTGCCGTGGTCGTGGATGCTTACAACTGGGTTCACCTCCTCCTCGCACAACGCCCTTACGAGGTTGTATGCCCGTTTCTGCATCTCTGGGTTGGCACGCTGTATGGCATTGAGCTCGATGCCGTTGCCATACCGTCCTGTGTCCACCGACGACACCGAGCCGCCTCCAAGCCCGATGCGGTAGTTGTCGCCGCCCACCACGACGATCTTGTTGCCGGGCTGCGGCTCTTTCTTCAGGCAGTCGCGCTTTGTGCCGTAGCCCACGCCGCCTGCCAGCATTATCACCTTGTCGTAGGCATATTTCTCATCGCCCTCGCGGTGCTCGAACGTCAGCACCGAGCCGGCAATGAGCGGTTGCCCGAACTTGTTGCCGAAGTCTGAGGCGCCGTTCGATGCCTTTATCAATATCTGCCCCGGTGTCTGGTAGAGCCACTCGCGGACGGGCAGCAACTCCTCCCACGGTCTTGCGCCGCAGGATTTGTCAGGGTCGTCAAGCCGTGGGTATGCGGTCATATATACGGCAGTCCCGGCGATTGGCCACGAGCCGGTGCCTCCGCCCATGCGGTCGCGTATCTCGCCCCCCGTGCCGGTCGCCGCGCCGTTGAAAGGCTCCACGGTAGTGGGGAAATTGTGCGTCTCCGCCTTCAGCGATATGACGCTCTCTATCTCCTTGACGCGGAACCAGTCGCTCGTAGACTGGTCTTCGGGTGCGAACTGCTCCACCACGGGTCCCTGTGAGAACGCCACGTTGTCCTTGTATGCCGATAGTATTTTATGCGGGTTTTCCCTTGTCGTCTTCTTTATCATGGCAAACAGGCTCGACTCCTTCTCCTCGCCGTCGATGACGAACTTGCCGCCGAAAATCTTGTGGCGGCAGTGCTCGGAGTTTATCTGCGCGAAGCCGAACACCTCGCTGTCGGTCAGCGGTCGGCGCAGTTGTGCCTCGACGGTGTGCAGGTACTCGATTTCCGCCGCCGAGAGAGCAAGCCCTTCCTGCTCGTTGTATTCCTCAAGGTTTTCCACATGCCTTATCGGGTCTGGCTCGTGCTTCACGGAGAACACCTCCTGGTCGAGCCTTCTGTACATGCGCTGCAGCATCTTGTCGTGGCTGGCGGTCTCGTCATGCACGGGGAAGAACTCCTCGATGCGCGCTATGCCGCTGATGTTCATGTTCTGTGTTATCTCAACGGCGTTGGTGCTCCACGGCGTCACCATCTCGTGCCGTGGCCCCACGAAGAAGCCCTCAACCGTTTCCTGCGCCTTTCCATTGTGTGAGAGCAACCCTGCGTCGCCGTATAGCCAGCGCAGCTTGTCAATTTCCTGAACACTCAACTGATGGTCAACCTCAGTCGCGATGATGTTGTTTGCCTGTGTCTTGAAGAAAAATATCATATTCGTCAGATGAACTTTATATATAGTGCTGCAAAGTTAATAATTTTTTTTCTTTTTACCCACAATCAACACTGCTTCTTTTTATTGCGGACGCATTGTTTTGTAAAACTCGTAAAACTTGTGTTTGCTTGTTGCCCTTTCAGTCAACAATATGCCACGGGATTCTTTTTTTCCGCAAATTTTCCTATTAGTGCTTTATTTGTTGTAACTTTGCAGTCGGAAAATACAAACGATATGGGAATAAATGCTATAGTACCGAAATATCCGGTGAAGGAAAAGACCGTCTATTTCCCGGAAGTCGAGGTCAAGAAATCCATGAAGATACTGCTCCTTGGCTCGGGAGGACGTGAGCACGCGCTCGCGTGGAAGATAGCACAGAGCGTAAAGTGCGGAAAACTCTACATTGCCCCGGGCAACGCAGGCACGGCGGACGTTGGCGAGAACGTGCCGATAGGCGTCGGCGAGTTTGACAAACTGAAGGATTTCGCCGTGCTGAACGGGATAAACATGGTTGTCGTGGGACCAGAAGACCCGCTGGTCAAAGGCATCAGCGACGAGTTTGCCAACGACGAGCGCACCAGGCACATACCCGTCATCGGCCCGTCAAGGCAGGGGGCGGCGCTCGAAGGATCGAAGGATTTCGCAAAGGCCTTCATGCTGCGCCACGGCATACCGACGGCAAGACACAGGACGTTCGACGGATCGACGCTCGACGAGGGACTTGCGTTCCTCGAGACGCTGGATGCGCCATACGTGCTGAAGGCCGACGGGCTGTGCGCCGGAAAGGGAGTGCTGATATTGCCAACGCTCGACGAGGCAAGGAAGGAACTGCGCGGGATGCTCGGCGGGATGTTCGGCGAGGCATCGGCAAAGGTGGTCGTGGAGGAGTTCCTCGAAGGCACGGAATGCTCCGTGTTCGTACTCACCGACGGCAAACACTACAAGATTTTGCCGGAAGCAAAGGACTACAAGCGCATCGGCGAGCATGACACTGGCCCAAACACCGGAGGCATGGGCAGCGTCTCACCCGTGCCGTTCGCCACAGAGGAGTGGATGGGAAAGGTTGAGCGACGCATCATACGCCCAACGATAGAGGGCCTGGCGGAAGAGGGCATCGACTACAAGGGCTTCATCTTCTTCGGACTGATAGACGTCGCCGGCGACCCGATGGTGATAGAATACAACTGCCGCATGGGCGACCCCGAGACCGAGAGCGTGATGATGAGGCTGAAGAGCGACATCGTTGACCTTTTCCAGGGCGTCGCCATGGACGACCTCGACAAGCGCAAGGCCGAGTTCGACGAGCGGGCAGCGGTGTGCGTGATGCTTGTCAGCGGCGGCTATCCGAAGGAATACAAGAAAGGCTACCCGATAGAAGGACTGGGAGACGTGCGCGGCAGCGTGGTGTTCCATTCCGGAACGGCAATGAAAGACGGCAAGGTGGTCACTGCCGGAGGGCGCGTCCTCGCCGTAACGTCATACGGGCGGGACAAGGAGGAGGCACTCGCAAAATCATTTGAGGGGGCAGGCAAGATAAGTTTTAAGGACAAGTACTTCCGTTCAGACATAGGGAGTGACCTGTAGTCCGCATCGCCACCGGCGGGATTGGGACAGTTGCTAAGTCCCGTGGGCGGCTATGCTTGCAAGTGAACTATATGACACATGGTTAAGCGACTTCAAAACAGGATTGCCGGAGGGCGGGCTACCCTGCCGGCAATGAGCGTCATCGCCGTGGCGACATGGCTGCTGGCGGGAGTGGTGCAGCAAGGGCTGTGGCTCCAGGCGGCATGTTTCGCCATAACGGCCTACCTACTGGTGGTACTGAACAACGCCAACTCACTGATACGCATCTACAGCCGCACCGTTTCGTGTGCATTCATGGTTATGACGTGCAGTTCCGTCTATCTGTTCCCCTCGCTGCGAGGAGGCATTGTGGGCGCGTGCGCAGTGCTGTTCTACATATTGTTCCTGCGTTCCTTCCAAAACCGCAACGCGTCGGGGTGGGTGTTCTATGCGTTTGCCTGCGTCGGGATTTCCAGTGTCCTGTTCGTCCAGACGCTGTTCTATGTGCCGCTGCTGTGGGTCCTGCTCGCAACGAACATGACGGCAATGGGATGGCGCACACTGTCAGCATCCATACTCGGGCTGCTCCTTCCATACTGGTTCGCCGCCGGCTACTGCGTATTTTCTGGCGACTTCACATTCCTGGAGGCGCATTTCACGCCAATGGCAGAGTTCGGGCAAGTGGCAGACATATTCTGCGTCAACACGTACCAGCTGCTGACCTTTGCCTTCGTCGTGGTGTGCGCGGTGACGGGGACGGTGCATTTCCTAAGGAACAGCAACAGGGACAAGATACGCACGCGCATGATTTTCGAGATGTTCATAACCGTGGACATCGCAACGATAGTGTTCATAATACTGCAACCGGTGCATTTCGACATGCTCATACGCATCGCAATCATAAACACAAGTCCGCTGATAGCGCATTTCGTCACACTGACACACACGAAACTCACCAACGCCGCAACACTTCTAATGCTGGCGGCGGCAGCGGCAATACTCACAACCACTTTTCTCTTAGGCCTGTGGAGTCCTTCTATGACATACTGACGGGATACGGCTACTGGGGCATGCTCGTGTCCGCATTCCTCGCGGGGAGCGTCTTCCCGTTCAGCAGCGAGGCCGTCATGCTGGCACTGCTCGCCACGGGACTCGACCCGCTGCAACTCATTGCCTACGGCAGCGTCGGAAACGTGGCAGGCAGCATGTTCAACTACGGTGTCGGCAGGATGGGCAAGACGGAATGGATTGAGCGATACCTGCACATCAGCGGCAAGAACATGGACCGCGCAAGACGCTTCATGGGAGACCGTGGGGCGCTGATGGGCTTCTTCGCCTTCCTGCCTTTCCTCGGAAGCGCGATAACCGTTCTTCTCGGGCTGATGCGCTCAAACCTCCTGCTCTCCATCGTCAGCATCGCCGCAGGCAAGGTCGCGCGCTATGTCCTGCTCGTTTACGGCGCAGACTTGCTGTCTTGATGATCAGGCTGTTTCGCGCGCCGTTGTTGCAAAAAAGTGTTAACGGCACGCAATATGGCATGGCTTGTGCGCCGTCATGTCAGAATAATGTGCTACCTTTGCAGCCGCCGCCACGCGATGGCGGCATAAAATTCAGACCTAATAAAAAAAATAAAACAACAAAATGGCAACAAAAATCAGACTGCAGCGCGGCGGGCGCAAAGGCTATGCCTTCTACCGCATCGTCATCGCTGACTCAAGAGCGCCACGTGATGGCAGATTTGTTGAGAGGATTGGAACTTACAATCCCAACACCAATCCTGCCACGGTGGATTTGAATTTCGAGCGCGCCCTCTACTGGGTTGAGACCGGCGCGCAGCCCACAGACACGGTCCGCAACCTCCTGAAGAGCAAGGGTGTCTATCTTATGAAGCACCTGAAAACCGGTGTCAGGAAGGGCGCATTCGACGAGGCTGCTGCGCAAATCAAGTTCAACGCGTGGAAGACAGCCAAGGAAAAGGGGCTTGATGCCGTGCGCGACTCCGAAGCAAAGGCGATGGCAGATGCCGCCGCGAAGGAGCTCGAGGCCGAGAGGAAAATCAATGAGGCCACGGCAAAGAAGGTGGCAGAGAAGAAGGCCGCAGAGGCTGCCGCGAAAGCCGAGGCAGAGGCAGAGGCTGCGGCAAAGGCAGAGGAAGCACCTGCTGAGGAAACCCCTGCAGAAGAGGCTCCGGCAGCGGAGGCTCCGGCAGCGGAAGCCAAGACCGAAGAGGCTCCTGCCCAGGAAACCCCTGCGGAGGCTTAGGGGCCTTTCCCGTGCAAGTGGAAGTTGGAAATCGGAAATATTGATTTTGAACATCTGTAAAAATAAAGACGGTGGGGTATTCCATAAAACACTCCGCCGTCTTTGCTTTTTTAAACAATGTCCGGGCCAAATGACAGATTTAGGTTAAAGATATTACGGGTGAGGTGCTTTGTTTTCCGGCATAACGCCGCAGCATCAACCCGCGTTTTGAAAAAATAATAAAAAAACAATAAAATTATTTGTTGGTTATCGAGGAAAAAACTATCTTTGCATGAAAATATTGATTTTATAACTCATGCCATAGACAATTATGAACAAGAGAAATTTTCTATACAGGGCATTCGATTTGTATTACGATGGCTTCCGTAATATGAAACTCGGCAAGACACTATGGCTGATAATAGGCATCAAGCTGTTTATCATTTTTGTAATCCTTAAAATATTCTTTTTCCCCAATTTCATATCGCAGCACAGCGAGAAAGGGGAGGAAGCCTCGTTCGTGGCAAATGAAATATTAAACAGATAACTTAAAAAATTAAAAACAAATTATGAACAACCTATTAATGATGGTCGATGCCGGTACGATAGACTGGGCGAGGGCTCAATTCGCGCTCACCGCAATCTACCACTGGCTATTCGTACCACTTACACTTGGCCTGGCCTTGATCATGGGTATTGTGGAAACGTGCTACTACAGGACGGGAAAACAGTTCTGGAAAGACGCGGCGCGCTTCTGGCAGAAACTCTTCGGAGTGAATTTTGCAATGGGCGTCGCAACGGGACTCATCCTCGAGTTCGAGTTCGGGACAAACTGGAGCAACTACTCATGGATTGTCGGGGCAATCTTCGGCGCGCCGCTCGCAATCGAGGGCGTCATCGCATTTTTCATGGAGAGCACTTTCGTTGCCGTGATGTTCTTTGGCTGGCAGAAGGTGTCGCGCGGATTCCACCTCGCGTCAACATGGCTGACAGGCCTCGGAGCGACAATCTCTGCATGGTGGATTCTCGTGGCAAACTCATGGATGCAGTATCCAACCGGATGCGAGTTCAACCCAGACACGATGAGGCACGAGATGGTGTCGTTCGCCGAGGTGGCTCTGTCGCCATTCGCAGTTGACAAATTCTTCCACACGGTGATTTCGTCGTGGATCATCGGAGCGGTGTTCGTGGTGGCCGTGTGCTCGTGGTACCTGCTTAGGAAACGCGAGACAAAACTGGCCGTCGAGAGCATGAAGATAGCCACCATAGTGGGACTCGTGTCATCGCTGCTCGCCATGTTCACAGGAGACGGGAGCGCGTACAAGGTGGCTCAGACGCAGCCGATGAAACTCGCGGCAATGGAAGGACTGTACAACGGAGGCTCAAACCAGGGGCTGACAGCCTTTGCAATGATCAACCCGTTCGGACAGCCTGACTACAGGAACATGAAAGAGCCAAAGGCTAAGGTCGAGATACCGGGAATGCTATCAATGCTCGCAACGCGCGACGCAAATGGCTATGTGCCTGGCATAAACGACTTGATAGACGGATACACCGCGCCTGACGGCAAGACCGAGATTTCATACAAAGAGAAAATAGAAAAGGGCAAACTCGCCATTGCGGCGCTCGGCGAATACCGCAAGGCCAAGGCCGGAGGCAACGAGGCGGAGGCAAAGCAACAACTGCGCGTGCTGAAAGACAACATGCCCTATTTCGGATATGGATATATCAAGAATGTTGACGACCTCGTGCCTCCGATACCCGTATGCTTCTACGCATTCCGTATAATGGTGGGCCTCGGGACTTTATTCATACTGTTCTTCGCCGTGCTTACATTCATCTGCTTCCGCAAGGACATTGCGGGAAGCAAGAGATGGCTGCTGTGGCTCGGGGTGATTTTGCTGCCGCTGGCATACATCGCAAGCGAGAGCGGATGGCTCGTCGCAGAGTTCGGGCGGCAGCCTTGGACAATTCAGGACATGCTGCCAACGAACGCCGCCATAAGCAACGTATCGACAATGTCCGTGGCACTCACGTTCTTCATCTTCCTCGCACTCTTCACCACATTGCTTGCCGTGGAGATTAACATACTGCTGAAACAGATAAAGAAGGGTCCGGAATACGGGAAATGATTGCCGGGGGCGCGCGGACATAGCAATGTGCGAAGGCATCTTCGCATCAAGCCCTCTGCAATACATTACATAAACATATAATTAACATTTAATTTCAATATAATAGTATGACATACGATTTCTTGCAACAATATTGGTGGTTCCTGATATCACTGCTTGGTGCGCTGCTCGTTTTCCTATTGTTCGTGCAGGGTGGCAACTCACTTCTGTTCACGCTCGGAAAGACGGCGGAGGAACGCCGCATGATGATAAACAGCACCGGGCGAAAATGGGAGATAACATTCACGACGCTCGTGACATTCGGTGGGGCTTTCTTCGCCTCGTTCCCACTGTTCTACAGCACAAGTTTCGGCGGAGCCTACTGGCTGTGGATGCTGATTCTTTTCTCTTTCGTGCTACAGGCTGTAAGCTATGAGTTCCAGAACAAGCTGGGCAATTTTCTCGGCGTAAAGACATTCCAGTGGCTCCTCGTGCTGAACGGCGTACTCGGGCCGGTGCTACTCGGGGGGGCTGTGGCCACGTTCTTCAATGGCTCCAACTTCCTCGTGGAGAAACATAACTTCACAAGCGCCGTGCAGCCAGTGATAAGCAGCTGGGCAAATGCCTCGCACGGACTCGATGCACTGCTCGACCCATGGAATGTCGTGCTCGGGCTGGCCGTGTTCTTCCTCGCGCGCGTGCTCGGAAACCTGTATTTCATGAACAACGTCAACGACGAGGCTCTCAACAAACGCTGCCACTCGCGGTTGCTCGGTGACGCCATACCATTCCTTTTGCTATTCGTGGCATTCCTCGTGAGAACTGTGTTGAAGGACGGCTTCGCATACGACGCGGAAACTGGTGTCATTTTCATGCAACCGATGAAATACCTCGACAATCTGTTGTCAATGTGGTATATCGCAGTGGTGCTTGTCATAGGAGTCGTACTCGTGCTTTACGGCATAATAGCCCCAGTCGTGAAGAAGGCATATAATAAAGGTATATGGTTCGCAGGAGTGGGGACGGTGCTGACGGTGCTGGCACTGTTCCTGATAGCAGGATGGAACGGCACGGCATACTACCCGTCAAACATGGACCTGCAGAGCTCCCTCACGATACAAAACTCGTCGAGCAACGAGTTCACGCTGCGAGTAATGTTCTATGTGTCGCTGTTCATCCCGTTCGTTCTCGCATATATAGTTTATGCTTGGTGGCTGCTCGATCGGAAGCAGATAACCAAAAAGGAGATTTCCGAGGAAGAGGCATACTGACAAATAGCGTTGGTCATTCCGGCATTAGTAAAAGTCATCCCGTTACTGGGGTGACTTTTTTCATTCTGTGTCATGGCTTTTCTTGCATCCATGTCAGAACTTTCTTGTCAGTCATCATGCCGTATGTAAGCGGAATGCCGTTCAATTCGAAATAGAAAAATCAGTGTCGTAATGACCGAGATTTGGGTTTAATACTGCAGACTGATTGCAACTCGCATCACACGGCATGGCGTCCTTTCACAAAGAGTCTGCCCACATGTGCTTACTCTCGTCGCAATTCCGCCATTTTTGCTCACCAAATTCGGCGATTTTGCTCACCAAATTCGGCGATTTTGCCATGTAAATTCGGCGACTTTGCTGTCTTGTTTGTAATAAATGGCAGTTTGGTAAGAGGCAGTGTAGTAATAAAACGCAGCCCGAACCGGTTGTAGTCGGTTGCCCAGACAGATTTGTTGTTGTTGTTTACAGGCGTAGCGGGCTACGTCAGGAAAAAACTACTGGCAAGATACCGGCAAGCGACTGCAAGCAGCCGGGGAAAAGGACTGCCAATACGAAATGGGGAAATCAGTTTTGTAATGACCGGTTCAGGTTCAACCAGCGGGAACAGAATAATATGTCGATAGCATCATATTATTGCGAAATAAGCAACAAAAATCGCCATTATGTCAAAAAACAAGAAAAATTTGTGCTCTTGGATGAAAATAATTGGAAAATGTTTTGGAGGTTACGGAATTTATCGTACCTTTGCACTCGCTTCGCTTCTGAAAATGGTGCGTAGCAAACTAAAAAGAAGGAGTTCTTTGGCAGGTTTCAATGAGACAGAGAAGCAGTACAGTGTAAGGCG
>URLI01000035.1 GCA_900548585.1 uncultured Prevotella sp.
GCTTGCCGTCACGCGGTCTCCGCCGATTGCCGTGAAGTCAGCAATATCCTTGCCTTTCTTTGAGTACAAGACTTGGTAGGTCTGCGGGTAAGCCTCGTTACCGTCCCCCGAATCATAGAAACTCGTGAAGAAGTTTACCGTCTGTGCGCCACCCGAAAGTTCGGGGCTGATGAGCCAGTCATCGTTTGATATTATTTCACCATTGGCATCCTCACAATATATGGATGCCAGTGTCTTGTCACCGCTGTGCGGCGTCATTGTCGGGTTGTCCACCGTTACGTCAGCGGTTCCGTCGCCAGTGAAATCCCTCGGGGTCCATACCGTGTATGCGAATTTCTCTCCCTGGCATGGGTAATCTACGTTATCGAATATATTTTTCGAAGCCCCTTGGTCTGCATCAATCAATGTCCAGTCACCTATGTTCTCATATATCCACTTGTCGTAGGACTCGAAATCTTCCGTGACATCAGAAGAGGGATTCTTCGGCGCATCCCATGTCAGTTTCACTGATTGCTGCGTTTCTGTCCCACGCAGGTTCTCTGGCGATGATGCTGTCGACTGCACGACTTTCAGTGTTGTCTTGGCTGTGTTGTTCTCTTCATTGAGGTCAGCACCGGTTGACACGACAACGGCCTTGAGGGTCACGTCGCCGGCATCGTCGAATATCGTCGTGGCGTAGTCGAAGTCAAACTCCTTCCTTCCGAACATATTCAGCGGCTCGCTCACTTTCTTGCTGGCAATCTTATTATCGTTGGCATATAAATCCACGGTGTAACCATCGCATGTGTTCTCGCCGTTGTTATCCACGGTTACCTTTGCAGTCACCTTGCCTCCGGCCTTTACGGTTGCAGGCGCGGAAATACTCACGCCAAGGTCATCCGAGTAGACGTCGCGTATCATTATGTTGTCGATAATGATGCTGTCGGCCTCATCTGCGAAATTGCTTACAAGGCGTACTGAGGCATACCTTCCGTCCTTTAGGCTGCCAAGGTCGACCCGCATATTTTTATACGTTTCCGGCAATTCCACGTCTTTTATTTTAGTGAACTTACCTCCGTCCTTTGAGCCCCATACCGAGAGGTTGGAGTTTGCCGTCGCCCTGTAGGCATCAAATAATAGGTACGGGTTTCTGGCGGTTTTGAGGTTCACCTTGCCCGTGGAAAGGTAGCCCTCGCCTGGACTGACATATTTTTTCAGATGGAAGTTGATGGCATATTTATCTCCGTCAGAAGAATTTGTCGACAGGTACAAGTCACCGACCATGCCATCGTAGTACCAGAAAGCATTGAAGCCTTTGTCCGCGAAATTCTCTACTATGGGAAGTTCGTCTGGCTTTCCAACTATTATGTTTCCAAATACAGGCTGCTCATTGAGACCCTGCCCGTTCTCCGTCTGTATTCCATATATCTTGTAATCCTGCTTGCCCTCATCGAGATTGAATGGATAATCGTATATTTGCTTGTCGGTGAGCATGGATATAGTGTCGGCAAGGACTGGGACTCTCGAGCCGTATATTTCCTGTATCACAACGTCCCGGAGTATGTACTTCACCTCTGCCGGGTTGACGTATCCACCATTATTGCCTTCTGAGACACGGTTCCATGTGAACTCCATCTTGTTAGCCTTGTCGGCAATGTTCAGGGCATCAACGGGCTTCGGCATGTCTGAGCCGACGAACACCTTGGCGTCATCGCTCTTCTTGCCCATTTCCCCTGATGCATCGAATGGTATGGCGAAGTATGTGTGGCAGCCGTCGATAAGTCCCTGGTTGTCCGTCATTGTCAATGAATTGCCAGGCGTGACATCAGTGAATTCCTTTATCTGTACCCCGTCGCGCACTACTATTACCTTCGAGAGGTTTGACGTGATGTTGTCACCTTTCAGGGTCTTCATAGGAGCAGTGACCTTAACCGAGGCATTCAGTTCGCCCATCGGCGCTGGCGTTACCTCAATGGAAGGTGCATCAGGAGCGGTCTCCGCAATCACAGCCTCAACCGTAATGTTCTTTGCCATGACATACAACGCGCCGGCATTGGATATTGCGTGAATACCAAATGCGAAATACCCGTCCTCCGTGGCTGTCACCTCCTTCTCGAAAGTCTTGAACTCATCATCCTCAAACTCTGTGGGCGGAATGACTGCCGTGCCATTCTTCAGCATGTCGGCGGTGACATCCCCTGTGAGTTTGGCCATCCTCACCTCAAAGCGTTCCTGAAAGGCGGTCGAGTAGCGGGCTGCATCCAGCCTGAAAATGTACTTCTTGCCCTTTACAAGCTTTATGCCGGGTGTCACCAGCCAGTCATCTCCAGGGTTATCATCGTTGTACCTGTACCTTGCACATTTTTTTGTCTCATAGAATTCCCAAGTGCATTGGTCATTGTTCGCATCGATTACCGTAAGGTTGTCAAATTCTGCCTGCGATGATATTGCGTTGGCGTATGGCAGGACATCCACGTTAGCTGCCTTGCGCGCGCCGTTGCGCATCACCGGCCTGCCGATGTTGCCATCCACAAGCCTGCAGTACTCCGACTTGCTGATTTCACCCTTCTCGAGAGCCTTCATCAGCATGCTTTCTCCCGGCATGATTCCAAAGGACGCTTTACGCGCCCCCATGACGTTACTTCCTGCGAAACGGGCTGCATTCCCCACAACCCGGTTCTGCGCACAAACTGGCAATGACAGCATTGCCGCCACAATTACCATTAAATACGTTCTCTTTTTAATCATAATACTTTTTTATTTAGACAAAATGTTAACATGTTAAGGCTTTTATCCACATTGTTATTGCCTTTAAATGAATTTCCATTTGGACGACATTGTCATTCATGGATATGGTTTGCATTCGTCATGGAGTGTTTTATTGACTTTATTAACTGAAGGCGAAATTAATGAAAAAAAACATAGCCTCCAATTTTTTGCACTTTTTTCAATGTAAATTTACATCCCCGTTACGAACTCGGTTATATTATGGCAACTCCTAAATGTTTTGCCCGTTATTGAGCGTTGCTTTTCATTGTTTTATGCTATCTGATTGTTTTGTTCAAGCATCTGACCAGAAACACATCTGTTTTTGCTTGTTGTTTTTAGATTGCTTTTAAGCATATATATAAATGAGAATTGGTATAAGAATAAAAAAGCCACCTCCACACTGCAATGATGCGGGACATGGCTTTTTTACTTTTACCCTTAATTTAAAGAACCGCCCACAATGTCAAGCAGTTCGCTCGTTATTGCCTGCTGCCTGCTCTTGTTGTACTGCAGGTTAAGGTCGCGCAGTATCTCGTCTGCGTTGTCGGTAGCCGTCTGCATGGCGACCATGCGGGCTGCATGTTCAGAAGCGATTGAGTCGAGCAGCGCGGTGTATAGCATGAGGTGTGCAAGTTTCGGAATCAGCCTTTCCATCACGGAGGTTAGGTCCGGCTCGACGATGAAGTTATCGTTGAGCGGAACGGCATCATTCTCATTTTTCTTCTCACCCTTGTTCATGTCACGCTTGCGCAGGTATTCAACCGCATCGCGAGTGGCGACATTCGATTTGAGGTCACGTTCCTTGTCAGAATTTAGTTCGCCCTCGATGTCAATCGGCAGGAACGTCTTTCTGGTAAGTATCTGTGAGCCTGCGCTCTTGAAATGATGGTAAATCATTTCCACTCTGTCAATCTCGCCCCTTTTGTACATTCCGCCGATTTCCCGCGATATGTCACGGCAGCCTTTCAAATTCGGCTTGTCAGCGAGCGCGTCGTAATTGCCTGCAATGTTGTAGCCGAGTTTCCTTGCTTTCTCCGCGATCTTCCTGCCGATAGGATATATTATTATATTATCCTTGCCAAGATGCTGGTATTCCTCAACCGCTTTCTGCATCTCCCTTATGACATTGGCATTGAAGCCACCGCACAAGGAAGAATTGCTCGAATACACAATAAATGCCACCCGTTTAACAGGACGCTCCGCCACATACATGCTGCGCACATCAGCATCGGAAGCAAGGAAAGTCTTCAGGATATGCTCGAGCAATGTCTCGTAAGGCAGCATGTTCTCTATCGCGACTTGTGCATGGTGCAACTTTGAGGATGCGACCATCTTCATGGCACTCGTTATCTTACGGGTGCTTTTCACACTTGCTATTCGACCTTTTATCTCTTTCAGTGACGGCATAGGCAATTACTTTTTGTAGGTTTCTGCGATGTCAGCCATTGTTGATTCTATAACGGCCGACATTTTGTCGTCAATCTTTCCATCCCCCAAAGCCGCTATGACATCAGGATGCGATGAACGCATCTTGTCGAGGAACGTGTCCTGGCACTCGCGTACCTTCTCAACCGGAACGTCTGCCATCAGCCCGTGTGTACCGCAATATAGTATTGCCACCTGCTCGCCAACCGGCATAGGACTGTATTGTGGCTGGATGAGCAACTGGTTGTTCTTGCGTCCACGGTCTAGTGTCATTGCCGTCACGGCATCCATGTCACTCGAGAACTTGGAGAATGCCTCAAGCTCACGATACTGCGCCTGGTCTATTTTCAAAGTTCCCGCAACTTTCTTCATTGACTTTATCTGTGCCGAACCACCGACGCGGCTCACGGAAATACCAACGTTGATGGCTGGCCTGAACCCCTGGTTGAAAAGGTCGGTCTCAAGGTATATCTGACCGTCGGTGATGGAAATAACGTTCGTCGGGATGTATGCCGACACGTCGCCGGCCTGTGTCTCGATGATCGGGAGCGCCGTCAGCGAGCCTCCGCCCTTGACATGTCCTTTCATGCACTTTGGCAGGTCGTTCATCCGCACAGCCACCTCGTTCTGGTCGTTGATGCGCGCGGCGCGCTCGAGCAGACGGCTATGCAGGTAGAACACGTCACCCGGATAAGCCTCTCGTCCGGAAGGACGGCGCAGGATAAGCGACACCTCGCGGTATGCCACGGCCTGCTTCGAAAGGTCGTCATAAACGACCAGGGCACTCTCGCCACGGTCACGGAAATACTCTCCTATGGCAGCACCTGCAAACGGGGCATAGTACTGCATGGCAGCCGGATCAGCCGCCGTCGCGGACACGACGATTGTGTATGGCATGGCGCCATGTTCCTTTAGGTTTGCCACGAGTGCGGCAACAGTCGATGCCTTCTGACCTATGGCCACATAAATGCAATATACCGGTTTGCCTGCGTCATAGAAACTCTTCTGGTTGATGATTGTGTCAACTGCTATGGCAGTCTTTCCCGTCTGGCGGTCGCCGATGATCAACTCGCGCTGTCCGCGGCCTATTGGAATCATCGAGTCAACCGCCTTCAGCCCAGTCTGCAACGGTTCCTTGACAGGCTGGCGGTAAATGACTCCCGGAGCCTTGCGGTCAAGTGGCATTTCGAATGCGTCGGTGAGGTCGATCTCACCATTGCCATCTATCGGCTGACCAAGTGGGTTGATAACACGTCCAAGCATGTTGTCGTTGACAAGTATTGACGCGATTCGCTTTGTACGCTTCACCACCTGACCCTCCTTTATGCCAGACGTAGGGCCGAGCAACACACAGCCAACGTTGTCTTCCTCCAAGTTCATCACTATGGCCATTGTGCCATTCTCGAACTCAAGCAACTCGTTGGCCTCAGCATTGCGCAGGCCGTAGATACGCGCCACGCCGTCGCTTACGGTAAGCACCGTTCCCACTTCTTCGAAGTCCTGTCCGGAATCAATGTCATTCAACTGCTGGAGCAGAACCTCTGATACTTCGCTTGGTTTTATCTTGTCCATTATTCTTTTTTATTTCAGCGTTTTCAGGATGTCGCGCAGCTGTGACTGCACGGAGGCATCCAATCTGTAAGTGTCATACTCAAGTATGAACCCGCCTATTATGTCCGGGTTCACCTCGGTGAGAAATTCCACCGTTCCTTTTGCCCTGTTCTGAACTATCTGCCTCATTTTTTGCTCTGTGTCAGGGCTCACGGTGGTAGCAGTGATTAGTTTGCCATGGATAATGTTCTTCTGCTTGCGATACAGTGTTATGTAGGACGAGGCAATGAACACCATCACCGTCTCCCTGCCCTCCTTTATAATCAGGTCTACAAAGCGGCGTGTGACCGGATTGATGTCCGGGCCACATGCGGTGATGAGTAATTGTTTCTTTGTTTCCTGATTTAAGGTAGGGTCGTTGATGGTGTGACGCAACTTAGGGACATCGGCGAAAGACTTTGCCAATGCCGCCATGTCGTTATACACTTTTTCATCGCACCCGGCCTGTATCGATCTCTTCAACAGGGCACGCGCATAGCGAATCGAAATTACGCCTATATCCATATCCCACAATTATTTATCATTAGAAGACAACTCATCCAGCAACTTATCGACATACTTCATCTGCTTTTCCTCGCCAGAAAGGCGCTCACGCAGTATCTTCTCGGCAACAGAGACGCTTAGCTCGGCAACCCGCCTGCGGATGTCGCTTATCGCATTTTGCTTCTCTGCCTCTATCTGCGCCTTTGCATCAGATATAATGCGCGCCCCCTCCTCACGAGCCTTTTCCCTGGCCTGCTCCACGATGGCCTCGCGTGTTGAAGCAGCCTCAGAGAGTATCTGTGCCTGCCGCTCGCGCGCCTCTTTCAGCAAGGCCTCGCCCTTCTGCTGTATGTTGGCGAGTTTCTCGTTGGCATCATGTGCCTTGCGGAGGCTTTCGTCGATGTACGCCTTACGCTCTTCCACCATCCTGGTAATGACCGGGAAGCCATACTTTGCCAGGAAATAGAAGATTACGAGAAATGCCAAAAGCATCCAGAAGAGGAGTCCCCAATCCGGAGTGAGTATGGATGGCAAATTCTGAAAATCCATTTGCAATTAGTTGTTGTTGAGATTAATAATATTGATGGTTTCACTTGTAGGAACCGATGGCACTCACCGGTCCCGTCACGCCGCGCCTTACTTTATAAGGAACGAACAAGCGACCACAGCAAACAGGGCGACACCCTCGATGAACGCAGATGTCAGAATCATGTTCGTCTGGATCTTGCTTGTTGCCTCAGGCTGGCGGGCGATGGCATCCATTGCACTGCTACCAATCTTACCAATACCCATACCTGCACCGATTGTGGCGATACCTGCACCAAGGCTGCAACCTAATGCGCCAAGTCCTTCTGCTGCTAATAATAATGAAATCATAATCTTAATTTTTAATTGTTATTAATAAATATTTTTCTTTTATCGTTTACACTTATAAATGATTTATGCGCTATGATGTTCCGGGTGTGCCAATCCTATGAATACTGCCGAGAGCAACGTGAACACGTATGCCTGAACGAAGGCCACCAGGACTTCCACGCAGTTCATAAACAGAAGCATTATCAAACTGAAAATGTTCAACCCGACACCAATGCCGGCACCAAGCGTCCATCCGAGGAATATCACGCATGTGAAACTCAGTATTATGGCATGTCCCGCCATCATGTTTGCGAAGAGACGGACCATGAGGGCAAATGGCTTTGTCAGTATGCCGACAAACTCAATTACTGGTATCAACGGCGCCGGATAGGCCTTCAGGAATAACGGCACATCAGGCCAGAATATTTCCTTCCAATACTCCTTTGCGCCGAATACGTTGACTATCAGCATTGTGCATAGCGCAAGGAAGAATGTGACATTTATATTGCCAGTAACGTTGGCGCCGCCTGGAAAGACAGGCAGCAACCCCATCAGATTTGTCAAGAGTATGAAAAAGAACACCGTAAGCAGGTATGGGGCGTATTTCTTGTAATGCTTCTCGCCTACACATCCCCTCACCACATCATCGTATATCGCCATGACAAACATTTCCATCGCGCCGACGAAACCACGCGGAGCCTCGCTTTTGCAGTCACGCTTCTTGTACCATCTTGATATACTCATGAAAACAGATATGAGGATTATTGCCACAATCCATATCTGGCATACGGATTTCGTCATGCTCAAGTCGAGCGGCCGCCTCACCGTTCCGTCAGACATCTTCTCGTATATCTTGCCATGGTGCGCATCGTCGAAATACAGTTTGTCATGCCCGGCGATTCCCTTCGAAGTGCCGAAGAACCAGCCGTCTTCCCCATATACAATAACCGGCAACGGTATGCTGACGTTTCCGGCAATATTCCATTCGTAGGAGTCAGACATGTGGTGGAGAACGACTTCCGGTATGTCCAAAGCCTTCTCCTTTTCATCGGCATACAGGCTCAGGGGCAGTGACATGACAGCCAAAAGAAGTATAACGGACTTTAATCGATTCATTTGCTATATATTATAGAATTTAGTGACTTGATAAGATTTATTGACGGTTAACGATTTTGGAAAAGTAGATGGTGTGAAAGCCGACCATTACAAGGTAGAACACCATGAACACCAATACATAAGGGAACATGGCGTCCCTTCCGACCACGAGGAAGCAGACAAACAGAGTGAAAAGTGCAAGCACCATGCGGAAACCAGACACCAGGGAATAAAGTGTCGTCAACGACTCACTGTTGTTCTTGGAAATCCATCTCCACAAAAAGGCGAATGACAACATGAACACGACAGAGAAACAGGCACTTACCCATATCGGCGCCGCCATATTCCATTCCGGACGCAGTGTGGAGACAGTGACGCTGATTGCCAGAAGTAAAATGACAATGCAAGAGCCAATTCCCACATAGCGTCTGGCGACTCTGTCAACGTCCATCATACCTCAACACAGATATTCACTGCATTCTTCTGCACCGACACGAAACCTCCCTGTATGTCGAGGCTCTTCTTCCCGTCAGGGCCGGCGTAGGTTAATGTTCCGCATTCCAGAGACGAGATGATGGGGGCATGGTTGACAAGTATTTCAAACTCGCCTGCCGTGCCCGGCACCGTAACGCTCTCCACCTCTCCGTCAAATTCCACTCTTTCGGGTGAAATGATTTTAAGTTCCAGCATCAAATCTATCTTTATCTTATTACTTTAATCCCTACGTGCGGGGCTTTATCCCTTTGCGGCCTCCATGAGTCTCTTGCCTTTCTCGATGGCATCCTCGATTGTGCCGACATTGAGGAACGCCTGCTCCGGCAGGTAGTCAACCTCTCCGTCAAGAATCATGTTGAAGCCCTTTATGGTGTCCTCGATGTTCACCATCACTCCCTTCACTCCAGTGAACTGCTCTGCCACCGTGAATGGCTGTGACAGGAAACGCTGCACGCGGCGGGCACGGTTCACGGTGAGTTTGTCCTCGTCTGACAACTCGTCCATGCCCAGGATAGCGATGATGTCCTGAAGCTCATTGTATTTCTGGAGTATCTGCTTCACGCGCTGCGCACACTCGTAATGAGCCTTGCCGACTATAAGCGGGTCAAGTATGCGGCTTGTTGATCCGAGCGGGTCAACAGCCGGATATATACCAAGTTCCGTGATTTTGCGTGAAAGTTCCGTCGTGGCGTCAAGGTGTGTGAACGTCGTGGCAGGAGCCGGGTCGGTAAGGTCGTCTGCCGGCACGTAAACAGCCTGCACTGAAGTGATTGAGCCCTTCTTGGTGGAGGTGATGCGCTCCTGCATCGTACCCATCTCGCTCGCCAGTGTCGGCTGATAGCCTACGGCCGAAGGCATACGCCCGAGAAGTGCGGACACCTCTGAACCTGCCTGTGTGAAACGGAATATGTTGTCAATGAAGAACAATATGTCAGCAGCAGCGCCGTCCTTGCCGCCTTTGTCACGGAACTCCTCCGCAACGGTAAGTCCCGACAGGGCAACAGAAGCACGTGCTCCGGGCGGCTCGTTCATCTGACCATAGACGAGCGTTGCCTGGGATTTCTTCAGTTCCTCGGGATCAACGAGCGACAAGTCCCAGTTGCCTTCATCCATCGCCTTCTTGAACTTTTCGCCATATCTTACGACACCAGACTCAATCATTTCCCGGATAAGGTCGTTCCCCTCACGCGTGCGCTCTCCAACTCCCGCAAATACAGAATATCCGTTGTGTCCCTTGGCGATGTTGTTGATAAGCTCCATTATCAGCACCGTCTTGCCGACACCTGCACCGCCGAAAAGACCTATCTTTCCACCTTTCATGTAAGGCTCGAGCAGGTCGATCACCTTTATGCCAGTCGTGAGCATTTCCTTCGTCGTGGAAAGTTCATCGAACTTCGGTGGCTCACGGTGAATTGCGTATGATCCCTCCATGTCCAGTTGCTTCATGCCATCTATAGGCTGACCTATAACGTTGAGCATACGTCCCTTGATCTGTTCGCCCGCCGGCATTCGGATTGGCGAGCCCATCGGCTCCACTTCCAGTCCTCTTTGCAGCCCGTCTGTATTGTCCATTGCCACGCACCTGACCGTATCCTCACCGATGTGCTGCTGCACCTCGATAATCAGCGGAGTACCGTCCCGCCTCGTGATTTTCAAGGCCTCGTGTATTTTAGGCAAAACATTCTCGGAATCAAGTCCCTCCGTATCGAAGAAAACGTCGATTACGGGACCAATGATCTGGGATATCCGCCCTTTGATTTGAGTCATAATTTTATATGTATTTAAGAGTTAAGCAAGTAATAACGGTGCAAAATTAAATAAAATCTTCCTCATGTACAAATTTTTCCAATATAATATGCGGATAAAACACATATCCGCATACTGGAATGAATTTATATACTCAATTCATCAAGCACTTTTATTAATTTCCTGTCAAAAGGTTTGTCGCTCCTGATTGCCTCGTTGAACGGCACATACACCACTTCGTTGTATCTTATTCCTATCATAACGTTGCGCTGTCCCTGCATTATCGCCTCAATCGCCCCGACACCCGTCCTGGCGGCGAGTACGCGGTCGTGGGCAGACGGCCTTCCACCCCTTTGCAGATGTCCCAGTATCGACACCCTGACATCATAGTCAGGAAATTCCTTGCGCACGCGGTCTGCGTAATACAGCGCGCCGCATTTCTTGCTTTCTGATACAATCACGATGCAGCTCTTCTTCGATTTCCTTATGCCTCTCTCCATAAAGCGGGACAACTGGTCGACGTCTGTTGAGTCTTCGGGGATGATTGCGGCCTCCGCCCCACTTGCTATCGCACTGTTCTGTGCGAGAAAACCGGCGTCGCGCCCCATAACTTCCACAAAGAAGATGCGCTCGTGACTCTGCGCAGTGTCCCTTATTCGGTCAACGCACTCCATTATTGTATTCATCGTCGTGTCGTAGCCTATGGTGGAGTCTGTGCCATAAAGGTCGTTGTCTATCGTGCCAGGCAGCCCAATGCAGCACACGTCATATTCCTCAGCAAAGACGCGGGCGCCGGTGAGCGACCCGTTGCCGCCTATCACGACAAGCGCGTCTATACCTCCCTTACGCATGTTTTCGAAGGCCTTTTTCCTTCCTTCCGGCTTCAGGAACTCGACCGAGCGGGCGGTCTTCAGTATCGTTCCTCCCATCATTATGATGCCCGACACGTTCTCGGTGGTGAAGTCACGAATCTCGCCGTTTATCAATCCATCCCAACCTCGGTATACAGCCTTTATCTTGAAGCCGTTGTATATGCCCGCGCGTGTCACCGCGCGTATCGCAGCATTCATGCCTGGTGCGTCTCCGCCGGACGTAAGCACCCCAATAGTCTTTATTCTACTCATTGTACTGTTATTTTTTATACAACTATTATAATGCCATTATCATCATGACGAACATTCCAATAACCCAAGCCGCAAGCGACGTTCCGCCGACGTTTTTCAGATACCACCCTACATGTATGCGCTCCATTTTCATCAGTGCCAGTCCGCTCAGCGAGCCTGTGAGCATGAAGTTGCCGCCCATCGCCGCGCTGTATGCTATCACCCTCCAGTACTTTCCGTTCTGCACGAACGACATCATGTAGTCCGCGTCGGCCCATGTGCTCAGCGCGCCGGCATCGGCTATAGGATAGAGCGATATGAAACTCAGCGAGGTGGCAAAGGAGTCAACCATGCTGCCCATAGCTGCCGCAAGCGCCCCCATTATCCAGATGTTGTGTATCTGATAGTCTATATTCCGTGACAGCCAACTCATCGCCCCTGTCTCATACACCACTCCGACGGCAAGCATCATTCCCATGACGAAGAGCATCATCTGTATAACGCCGTACTGCAGTACGCGTGGCACCCTGCGCTGTATCATCTTGTCAACATTCATAAGTTTGCGGTTCACCACCTCATTCACTATCCACAGCAGCGACAGGACACAGAGCGCGCCGATAAACGGACTCAATTTTGTTATGTTGTGGAAAGTTGGTATGAACCACAGTCCGCCGATGCCGACAAAAAGCATCATTATGCGCTGCCATCTTGACAGGTTCGTGTCGTCTCCCCTGTAAGGCAATGCCCATTCCATGTCCATTCTTTCCGGCAGCATCCTGCCGAGCATGAACACTGGCAGCGCACACGAGACGAGGCACGGTATTGCCATCGATGCCGAGAACCTTGATGCCGTAACGGCGCCGTTGTTCCACAGCAGCAGCCCCGTCGGGTCTCCTATGACGGTGAGCGCGCCGCCGCAGTTCGCCGCCAACACTATGGCGCAGCCATAAATCATGCGGTGCCTGCGGTTGGGTATCAGCCCGTGCATCACCACGAGCATCATCGTGGTCGTGGTGATATTGTCAAGGTTGGCGGAGATCACAAATGTTATTCCCGTCATCATCCACAGCAGTTTCCTGCTTTTCCTCGTCTTCATCAGTTCTGTCAGGAAATCGAAGCAGCCATTGTTGTTGAGTATTTCCACAATGGTCATCGTGGCAAGCAGGAACAGCACTATCTCTGCCCCCCGGCCAACATATTTGAGGAAAATGTTCTGCGCGATATAGTGCTTGACCGCTGTGCTCGTTGGCACTGCCCCGCCGAGGAAATCGGTGTATTCGGCAGAGTGCTGGCTCATCACGAAGTCCGTTCCGTAACAGATATACAGCACCCATCCAGCCGCTGCGGCGAAAATGGCTATCGCAGTCTTGTTGACTTTTGTAAGGTTTGACGTGGCTATCAGAAGATAACTCAGGATCAATATGGTTACGATTATAAGTGTCATTTCAACCGCAAAATTACCACTTTATTGCCGAAGTTCAAAGTTTTATCTTACATTTTTCAAATTCTCCCGAGAAGTTTTTTCAAATTGAAATAAATCTCTTCCTGCAGTCTGAATAAATTCCATGAGAAACGAATGTGCATGTAGCCAAACTTGTGTCTCAGCGCACGGTCTATCCTGGCGGTGTCAATTGTTTCCCACACCCGTTTTATTTCCCTTATGCCGAAACCGGCCTCTTCCCCTCCCAGCCGCCTGCGGTTGAGGAAATAGAACATGTATGTGTCAATCACCACGAGCCACCTGACATTCTCGTACATGCGCATAACGTCATCGCCAACACCCAAGGCCTCAAGTTGCCTCTTCATCGACTCGTTTGCCTTCATGTAATCAAACCGCCTCACACTCGGCTTGTGTGTCACGGACGCCGCGTTCCGGTGGTAATAGTAAATGCCGTCGCAGCATCTCACCTCCCTCGACTTGTAATAATGTATTCTCGTCGTGTTGTCGTCGCTGTATGCGCGGCAGGTGTCGTCATAAGGGTATTTCTTGTGAAGTGACATCCGCGTCATGTAACAGCCATGTATCTTCCACGTCAGGGATGCCTCGAATGCCTCGTATCCAGTCATGGCGTCAAAACGCGCCATCGGATAATCGTCCTCCGCGTCGCCGTCAACCATTATCACACGGAACAGCACGCAGTCCGTCTGCGCATTATCCCCGAACACGCGCACGGCCTTCTCCAGCGCGTCTTGCGAGAAACGGTCGTCACTGTCAAGGAAGCATACCAAATCGCCGGTGGCTTCCTCAAGCGCCCTGTTGCGTGCCACCGCCTGTCCCTTGTTCTCCGCTTGCCTGAAAACTTTTATCCTGCTGTCTTCACTGGCGTATTTGCGCAACAGGTCATACGAGCCGTCCGTGGAGCAATCGTCGACACACAGTATCTCAACATCACGGTGCGTCTGCGCAACCAGCGAGTCGAGACACCTTGTGATGGTGTCCTCTGCGTTATAAACCGCCACCAGCACGCTAACCTTTACCATCTTCCATGTTGGATTTTGATTTAAACATCTTGGAGAACTTGCCGGAAATCCTTTCCCATATCTGCACCTTCTGCCTCAACATCAGATACGAGAAAAGTGTGCTGTAAGCAACGAGCAGCGCGCCGAAGCACCAATACATCAGGGCGTTGTCAAGGAAAGTGATGGCAAGGGCGCAAAGCCCGAGCGGAATCTGCGCTATTGTGTACTTCAGGACATGTCGGCTGAACACGTAGGAATACTTTATACGGAGGTAAAGGACGGTTACGACAACATCCACAAGCACGACAAGCGTGATGGCCGCCCCGGCGCCGACGAGGCCGAAATTCATGTAGAGCAACGCCGTGGCGACGAACAACAGGACATCGTATATCGCCTCAAGGATGAGATACGACCGCGAGTCTCCACGCGAGAGCGGCAGATATTGCATCGGCATGACAAGTGCCCTGCCATAGAGCGACAGCACCATGACCTGCATCATGCCTATCGAAGGGACAAACTTCGAGCTCAGCAGCAAAGGCACGATTACCGGCATGAAGACGATGAATGCCACAATCATCGGGGAAATCAGCAGGACAAGAACCTCTATCTGGTTGTTTATAGCGATGTTGCGCGCCGCCGTGTCAGACGTTATTGCCGACAGGCGCGGGAAATAGTCTGACTCCATGGCAGAGAATATCATCCCCGAGTATGAAAAGGTGATCACATATCCGGCATTGTAAAGCCCCACGGTGTCGAGGTCGCCGAAGTTGTTGAGCAGCGACCTTATGGCAAAGTCAATCCCACTCCCCATTATCCCGGCAAGGACAAACGCCACGCCGAGCTTTATCATGCTGCCGCCTTCACCGAGGGCAGCCTTTGAGAAATCAAACCTGAACGGATAGCGCCTGACAGAGTATCGGATGGTGAGCAGCATCTGTATCACGGCAACGATTATCAGCGAGGGTATTATGCCTCGCTCGCCCCATACATAATATATAGGTATGGTGGTGACGAGCGCGAGTATTATGTTGAACGTGGAGATCGCAGCAAGACCGCGCAGTTGCTGGGTGCCTTTCAGTATTGCCGTCTCGCCGCCAGAGACCGCTGCCATGCCAACGACAGGGGAAAGCAGTATGAAGTGAAGGGTGTGGTCGCCCCAGCTGAAGGCGACATTGTTGAGCAGAGGGCCGGCAAGCATACATACCAACATGCCCAGCAATGCGACAATGACACTCCACGACCTCACTATCGAGACATATTTCTCCACCTCGCGCACATCGTTCTTGCTCAGCGCCTCGGATATGTTCTTCACTGCACTGATTGGGATGCCGAAATTCGTCGAGTCGGAAATAAGTTTGACGGTGGAGTTGAACAGCGAGACGAGACCCATGCCGTCAGGCCCCAGTATAAGGGCTACGAACTTGTTCCTGACAAGGGCGAAGAGTATATTGAAACCTTGTATGCCGCCAAATATGCCGGTATATTTCAAAATATGATTATAACTGCCCTTGTTGCCATCCATAATCTCATTTATCAACGGCGATGTTACGTTTTTATTACGCCGCAGGGATATTTTATTGTGTTCTTTTTTTCACGCATCCTCGTACATTCTCGTTTGCACGCTGTCTGTCGCACCATATCACCGTTGTTTGTCAGCAACGTTTTGTCTGCGCCTCACTCCATATTTCTGTATAAACCCATGCAAAATGCCAGCGTCCATCAATATATATGAATAAGGATAGTCAAATTTGTAACGTTTCATCGACTGCACAAAATCCGGCAGCCCGATCCTTGGGTCTGCCAAGTCCTCTTCCTTGCATATCAGTATATGCCTGGAAAAGTCCACGTCATCTTCCAGTTTGCTGAAATAAACGATAATGTCAAAAGTTTCTCCCTGCGATATGACCTTTACAAAAGTCTCGGGCGTAACCGCGCAGCCGTCGTCCCAAACGACATCATCCCACTCCAGCATTGCCAAATGAAAGTCCCCATAGTTGCGCAACACTTTCCGTCTTAGAAGTACTTTCTGCGGGAGGCTCGTGTTGTCATATTCCGTGAAGAACATGAGGATGCGGGAAGGCAAATCGTTCTTGACAGAATACCGGATTGTCTTGAGTCGGCGCAATTCGCCACTTTCATCATCAACACAGTTAATCGCCTCAGAAGTCTTTATGCTCTGGCAGAACACTGCATTGCCGTGGTATAATAGCAATCCTAACAGGACAACAATTTGTTTCATGATATAAAAGTAATCTCACACATATACAACGTGCGTAAAGATTGATTTATTTTATCTCCGCCACTGAATTTGCCTTTACCCAAAAAACATAAAACCAAAATCAAACGGACCAGCCGCTTGTACTTGAGCGTAATGTAAATACGGCGTATTTGCTCACCAAATACGGCGTATTTGCTCACCAAATACGGCGAATTTGCCGACCAAATACGCCGAGATTACATGACAGGCGGCACTCAAACGCAAGCCTGCTGACGACAAAGGGCCTGGCTGTTTGCCAAAAAACGCTACTTTGGAACAGAGTAAACGCTATGTTTTTCAAACCGAAGGATATAAATATTTCATAAAAAAGTAATCGTTTATTCAAATCAAAGTCGTAACTTTGCAAGCAAATAAAAACCACTGCAATGCCTAACAATTTTAATGCCACGGAACAGATTCCGCTCGTCAGTTTCATAGTCACGACATACAACCTGCCGGACGAAATGCTCAGGGAATGTCTTCAGAGCATAACGGCACTGTCGCTCAGCCGCCGCGAGGTTGAAATAATTGTTGTTGATGACGGCTCCGACGAGGACACGCTTACTGCCATAAAGGAGGTGTGCGGAAATGCGATATACGTCTGGCAGCCCAACAATGGCGTAAGCACGGCAAGGAACATGGGGCTGAAGATTGCAAGCGGGAGATACATACAGTTCATCGACGGGGACGACAAACTTATACTCGCCGGATATGAGCACTGCCTGGACATCGTGAGGTTTCGTGACCCGGACATGGTGCTTTTCAACTTCACGGAAAAAGACTCCGGCATTGACACGCCATATCTTTTCGAAGGGCCTATGACCGGGGACGAATACATGCGCCGCAACAACATCAAGGCGTCCGTGTGCGCATATATATTCAGCAGGAGGACACTGGCAAACCTTAAATTCAGTGCCGGAGTTGAATTTGGTGAGGATGAGGAGTTTACGCCACAGCTTATTCTCAGTGCGGAAAAACTTTACGCCACAGACACATGCGCATACTACTACCGCAAGAACACTTCGTCTGTGACGCGCAGGAAAGGGAAGCGGAGACTCGTGAAACGACTTGCTGACACGGAGCACGTCATATACAACCTGCATAATCTCGCCGGCACAATGCCGGCAATGGATTCCGTGGCGTTGCGCCGCAGGGTGGCACAACTGACTATGGACTATATATATAACATCATCACGCTCACACGTTCGAGACATCAACTGGAAAAAAGAATAAGAAGCCTCGAGAAGAAGGGGCTCTACCCACTTCCGGCAGACAAATATACATGGAAATACCGGATGTTCAACAAAATGATAAGAACAGAATCCGGACGGAGGGCACTGATGTTTGCCCTCCCGATGCTGAAACGTGAAAGATGAGGGTTTTACTTCTGGGTGAATACAGCAACCTTCACGCGACACTTGCCGACGGGCTGCGGGAATTGGGAAACGAGGTTGTCGTGGCAAGCAACGGCGACTTCTGGAAGGATTACCCCCGCGACATTGACCTCGCACGCAGGCCGGGGAAATTTGGCGGCGCAAGGCTGATGGCAAAACTGCTTTCCGTAATGCCAAAACTGAAAGGGTTCGATGTCGTACAGCTGATTAACCCGATGTTTCTCGAACTGAAGGCGGAGCGCGTGTTACCGTTCTACAAAAGGATAAGGAAAGAAAACGGGAAACTTTTCCTTGGTGCGTTTGGCATGGACTACTACTGGACAAATGTCAACTCATGCCAAATGCCACTGCGGTACAGTGATTTCAACTTAGGCTGCGAACTCAGGGAAAATGCTGACGCGGTGAAGGAAAGGGAGGACTGGACAGGCACGCCGAAAGAAAGACTAAACCGTATGATTGCGGAAGACTGCGATGGCATTATTGCCTGCCTGTACGAATACTATGCGACATACAGGCTCGTTTTCCCGGACAAGACGACTTTTATACCCCTGCCGATAGACACGGGCAAAATGCCTGCTGCCCCGATGCCGTCAAACAGCGGGAAAATCAGGGTTTTCATAGGGATAAGCCGTGGAAGAAGTGAATACAAGGGTACGGACATCATGCTGAAGGCCGCGCTCGACGTTGCCGCAAGGCATCCAGAAGAAATCGAGATAAGGAGAGCCGAGGGACTGCCGTTCAGCGAATACCAGAGAATGATGGACGGGAGCGACGCAATACTCGACCAACTGTATTCATACACTCCGAGCATGAATTCACTGCTTGCCATGAGCAAGGGGATAATATGTGTCGGTGGCGGCGAACCTGAGAACTATGACATCATAGGCGAACGCGAACTGCGCCCGATTGTCAACGTCAGGCCATGCTACGAAAGCGTCGTGGAACAACTTGAATGGCTGATAAGCCACAAGAAGGACATACCGGCAATGAAACGCGACAGCATGGAATATGTCCGCCGGCACCATGACCACATAAAGGTCGCACGCCGCTACCTTGAGTGCTGGAATGCCGCAAGCTCGCTGTAAATACGCTGCACCGGCAGACCCATGACATTGAAGTAACTGCCTTTTATCGACTCGACTCCTATGTAGCCTATCCACTCCTGAATGCCGTATGCGCCGGCCTTGTCAAAGGGCTTGTAGTGTTCAACGTAATATCTTATCTCACCCTCCGACAGTTCCTTGAAAGTGACATCCGTCTCCACCGAGAAACTGCGCTCACGCTCATTTGTCGCCAGGCACACGCCTGTCATTACCTGGTGCGTGCGGCCGCTCAGCAACCTCAGCATGCGACAGGCCTCCCTCGCATCCGCAGGCTTGCCGAGAACCTTGTCCCCAACGACGACAATCGTATCTGCTGTAAGCAAGATCTCGCCGTCAGAGATGGTTTCCCTGTAGGCGGATGATTTCCTGCATGCGATATACCTTGCTATTTCCTGCACTGGCAGGTCGGCAGGATAACTCTCATCAATGCCCGGATGCAGCCTTACCTCGAAATCAACATCCAGTCCGGACAGCAGTTCCTTACGTCTCGGACTTCCCGAAGCCAATATTATTTTCATTGTAGGGTTTGTTTGTTTTCAATAAAACAGATTACCATCCGAATGCGTGTTCGTCGCGAAGCCATTTCCCCTGTGCCTTAAGCACCTGCTCAACGACATCACGGCCGCAGCCGTAACCACCGCGCCGGTCGCTTATGTATATGCTGGCCTGCCTCACCTCCGCACAGGCATCTGAAGGGCAGCACGGGCATCCGCATGCCCGCATCACCTCCAGGTCTGGTATGTCATCTCCCATGAAAATCAGCTCGTCATCGGAATATCCATGGCGTTTCTTGAAATCCTCGTATGATTCTTTCTTGACCGCTGCCTTCATGTAAATGTCCTCAACGCCAAGGCCTTCATACCTCAGCCGCACTGCATCTATGTCGCACCCGGTTATGACGGCGATGTGAAGCCCCACCTTCATAGCCAACTGTATGGCATATCCATCCTTGATGTTCACAGTTCGCATCGGCTCGCCGTCAGGATGAAGCGATATTGTCTCCGCGCTCAACACTCCGTCAATGTCAAACAGGACGGCCTTTATCTTGCTCAAGTCATAGTTTATCATCTCTGTATCACACTGTCATTTATCAATTTGCATTATACTTCTGCTCATCATTTCGTATATATTCCTCACGTCAGGGGAGTTTATCAGCTCCAGGTGTTTCCGCATGACATCAACATCCCTCCTTGCGGCAGGCCCGGTCTGCGCCTCACGCGGAGAAAGCACATTGAGTTTCTCAACGGTTTCCCTTATCAGCGGAAGCATCACGCTGAATGGTATGTCATGCGCCGAAAGCAAATCACCGGCAAGGGCAAAGCAATGGTTGGCGAAATTGCATGCAAACACCGCAGCAACATGAAGGTAACGGCGAGTGTCGGAATCAAGACGGTAAACCTTGTCTGTAAGTTTGTGCGAGAGACTTTCAAGCGTCTCACAGGTTTGTTCATCCGAAGCCTCAACGAATATGGATATATCATTGAAATCCACAGTCTTCTGCTTGCTGAAAGTCTGCATCGGATAAAACACGCCATGCGCTACATCAGTGTTACCGAAAATGTCTAACGGAACACTTCCGGCTGTGTGAACCACTATACCGCCTGCCGCTTTTTCAATAACCTTTGGAATAACGGCGCCAAGTGCGTTGTCTTTTATTGAAACGACATACAGGTCTGCCCCCACAATAATGTCGTTTAACGATGTCGTCCAGCCACAGCCGAGCCTCACTGCAAGAGACTCTGCTGATTTTTCCGTGCGGCTGAAGACCTGCTCCACCTTTATACCCCGGCTATGCAACGCCACACCGAGATTAGTGGCAAGGTTTCCCGCACCGACTATCACCACGCGCCTAATATCGCCCGACATGGACATTCTCCCATTTCAGACTGTCTTCATTCTGCGCTTTCCTTTCATCCGCCTTGTGGCCAAAAGCCACTACGCACAGGCACGAAAGGTTTTCCGGAATGTCGAGAACGCCACGTATCACGGTGTCGGCAGACGTGCCGTCGGAAAGCCCGCGGCCACGCATCTGCACCCAGCAAGAGCCGAGTCCGAGGTCCGCCGCCTGGTATTGCATCGATATCGCAGCAATGGAGGCATCCTCCACCCAGCAGTCATTTGTCATGGGGTCGCCAAGAACGACAACCGCAAGCGAGGCGCCCTTTATGAGTTTTGAGCCAATATCTCTGGCATCAGATATTTTTTCAAGACTGTTCTTGTCGTCAACCACAACAAACTGCCACTCGCGCCGGCCCTTGCTCGTCGGTGACATTAGTGCCGCGCGGAGTATCAACTTAACGTCGTCGGCACTGATTTCCTCATCCGTGAACTTGCGGTGGCTGCGTCTTATCTGCACCAATGTTTTGAAATCTTCCATGACATACAAATATTTTAGATGTTAAACCATAATTGGTTGTTAAACTATAAAAGGTTAAAAGTCAATGGCAAAGACATATCCTGCACACTAAACTTCTAACCTTAAACCTTCCTGAGCCTCTTGTCGGATTCGAACCAACGACCCCGAGATTACAAATCACGTGCTCTGGCCAACTGAGCTAAAGAGGCGGGTGGGTAAGCGGTCTGCATCGCGCCGCTACAACCAACTACCTTTGCTACGTTCCCGTCCTGGAGGATTCGAAGGGAGCTGGCCGTGCAGGACTTACCCATTTTTGCAGGTGCAAAGGTAACTATTTTATTTGTTATTAAAGAATGTTTCCGTAGAGAAAAACTGCTTTTAACCTTTTTTATTGCAACATGGCCTTGTGCAACAAAAAGCATCTGAAGCAGGCAACGAAAAAACCAAAATAAGAGGCTGCGGTCATGTATCAATGACATTGTTTCACAGCGTTGCGAAACATACAGTCCAAATACGCGACAAAATAGAAGTCTTGTTATCAAAAAGGGATAAATAAAGTTAAATATATATGACTAAAAGTACAATATACTTGACATAAAGAAAAGTTTTTATTACCTTTGCCACATGTTTAACAAATAAATTATATAAACAATGAAAAGTAACTATTTATTTCCAGCAGTTATGAAAAAAGTCGGCTGGTGCATGTTTGTTCCGTCTGCCATAGTTTTGACACTCGTGATTACGGACGTGCTGAGTGACGAGTTGGTTTCATTCCCAACATTATTAATAGGCGATGTTGGCCTCTTTTCGGGCAATCAAAGCATGGTGACTTTCGGAACCGAGGGTATGCTGTATGAGATTGCCACGCTGTTTGTGGCCTTGTCATTATTATTCATTTCTTTCTCGAAGGAAGAGGAAGAAGATGAGTATGTGGAAAACATACGGATGAGGTCATTCGTGTGGGCTATAAAGGCAAACACGCTGCTTGTAATTCTCGGCACATGGTTCATTTTCGGTACTCTGTATCTTGAGCTGATGATTGTGTTCATGTATTCAATGTTCCTGTTTTTCATCTGCAAATTCAACTACGAACTTTATAAATTAAGGAGGACTGGGAATGAAGAATAACATTAGGGTGGAACGTGCCATAAAGCGCATGACACAACAGCAGCTCGCCGAGAAGACTGGAGTGACACGCCAGACCATAAATGCCATCGAGGCGGGGAAATATGTCCCCTCAACAGTGCTGTCACTGAAAATATCGGCAGTATTCGGGAAGAAACTCGAGGAAGTGTTCCAACTGGAAGAAACCGACTGGCAATGACCAACTTTAGCAATGACTGATTTGGGGTTGAATACGGCTCAGCCCACCAGCCACCGGCAATACTTTGTGTGCCTGGTGACGGATGCGTGAAGCAAAGAAACTAAAAGCCGCTGCCGGGTTTGTTCTGGCAACGGTCACTTTATCAACGAAAACAGAAAAGCCATCCTCTTGTAAAGGATGGCTTTTGCGGTGCGTACGGGACTCGAACCCGTGACCTCCTGCGTGACAGGCAGGCATTCTAACCAGGCTGAACTAACGCACCATACAGCCCCCTTCAAGATTGCGGATGCAAAGGTATGTTTTTTTTTTATATCTGCCAAATCACAGGACTACTTTTTTTATTTTTTTTTGCAATAGCAGTGCGTCCTGGTAACTATTCAGCAATAGTCATAGGTCATATGCCACCTCCCATCCTACAATGATAGGATGGTGCTGATGGCATTGAGTTGCGACTGATGGTTCTTCCATGCAGTGTCTGAGATGGAATGTATGGCAAAGAAAGCAT
>URLI01000036.1 GCA_900548585.1 uncultured Prevotella sp.
ATTTGTGAGACTATCAACTTTTTTATGAACTATTTCTTATCCCGAACTGGGGTATATAATGTTCGGTCATGGCAGAAAGAGGTTGAAAGCGGTCTCCACTCATACCATCTGTATTACAACGAATCGTCAACTCCGAGATACAACGGTGACATATCCTCCATGGATTGGTTTAAAGGCAACGTCGGAAAATACAATTTCCATTACGATGGTGTTGGTCGTTTGGAAAAGGCCGAATACAAAACCTACGACGGTTCTGAAAACTCCAGATTTAATACTTCCTACGAATACGATAGAATGGGAAACATCATTTCACTCACGCGAAAGGGACTTCTTGACGACGGAGAATACGGTCTTGTTGATAATCTCGTGCTCGAATATGATGGCAACCGGCTTGTCTGTGCCACAGACATATCCGGAGAGGGTCCTCTTTACAAAGGTGCTTTCCATTTCCGTGATGGTTCAGACGAGGCCTTTGAATATTCCTATGACCGCAACGGCAACATGACAAAAGATTTGAACAAGGAAATTTGCAAAATAGAATATAATGTGCTAAATTTGCCACAGAAAGTTACGATGTCTAATAACAGATTTGTGAAATACAAATACAGCGACTCGTGTGCGAATGGCAAATTGGAGGAACGCAACGACTATTACCCTTTCGGTGGTCTGATGGGTAAGGGCTTGAACGGCGATTTCCAATCCTACAAATACAACGGCAAGGAACTCGAACGCCAAATCGGTCTCGACATATACGACTATGGGGCAAGACGCTACGATGCCGCCACCTGCCGCTTCACAACGATGGATCCGCTGGCGGAGAAATATTACTCCACAAGTCCTTATGCGTATTGTGTGAATGATCCGGTGCGGTATGTTGATCTGGATGGGAAAGTAGTGGTGATTGCTAATGGTTCTTCTGAAAGTTTCAAAAACTCATTCATTGAAGCGATTAAATATCTGAACGAGAAAGGTTGTGGATACCTTTATAATTACCTTAATTCTGTAAATGAAGTTTATATTATAAAGGAAACGATGGAAACTTACAATTCTTTTGATTACCTTACAAAAATAATAGAATGGAATCCGAATAATGGTTTGGATACATTTTATACAATACTATCTCCTGTTTCACGTTTAAATCATGAATTTGCTCATGCGGTAAACTTTCAAAAAAATTCGGATGAATACAAAGAAAATATAAAACAACTCCCCGAGGGTCATGTTGATGAGTATTATGATTCTATAGAAGAAAAAAATGTAATCACCGGCTCGGAAGTCAAAACTGCAGTCGCATTAGGAGAGATATCAAATGATGAAATTACAAGAGACGGACATTATGGAAATCCAATAAAAACAATAAATCCAATCTCAAATAAGCCAAAGGAAGAAGTAAAAAATGTGATAATATATGGAAATAAGAAGAAATCGTTATAGAATAGATAAATATATGGAACAGATAATCATACTGATACTATTAATCCTCCCATTCACCTGTTTGGGGAAGGATATTAATAAGGTGGACAGCATAGTTGTTTTATATGCAGGTTGGTATAAGGAGACAGATGTGAATGTTTCATGTAAATCATTTGAAAAGGCTTTCAAATCAACAGGATATATTTCAACAGATATTTCAATTATAGATAAGTTGCAGAGAAGAATTGAAAGACTTAAGCCGTCTGGAAATCCCGTGATAGATGTTCGATGCAAGATTTATTTTTATTTTTCGGGCGAACTTCTGGCAACTATGTGTCTTGATAGGTTTCATGCACTGTATGATGGCAAGTATTATAAAACATCCAAGAAGTTGTTGGCTTTGATAAATAATATTATGGAGAAAGAGGTAAGATATGATATAGTACCAAAGGCTGTCGTGGAAGACTCAATAGTTTCTGACAAAACAGTTTTAATAAATTACATGGATTCCATATCAGACATTTTGAATTTAAATCAGTCGGAAGAGTTGCGCGGTTATTGTATTGCGGATAAAGAGGGAAACATAATAAAAATATCTATTAGACAGAAAGACTCTGGTACGAAAATACCTCAATGCTATATTGAAAAGATAGAGGATATTTATAAAAAAACGATAAAGTGGACTCCTGACAATGAACGTATGAAAACGGACAGGATACCAATAAGAATCGTTTTTTAATAATTGTGGACAAAAACAATGACCTATTTAGGTTTAACCTTATGTTCTTTTTGCCTTTTTGTCCCCAAAACTATGTCTTTCCGTCCAGTCCATTACACAAAGACGCTTACGGTTAAAAAAGCATAAAGACATGCAACATTATCCGTTTTGGCACGTCTTATTATTAACCCCGTGCGGCGCATCTGCCGCATGGCATTGACATGTTAATTCAATTTTAAATTTAAACAATGTAAGTTATGAAGAAATTTATCTTTGCAGTGGCGCTCGCCGCAGGCATCATCGCCCTGAGCAGCTGTGCCAGCAAGAAGGATCTTGAAAACTGCAAACTTGAAAACAAGGACCTGACAAGCAACCTGCAGGACACGAAGGAGCAACTCGCCTCTGCAAACACACGCGTGAGGTCGCTCGAAGACCAGTTGCGCCAGGCGCAGACCGCGTACCAGCAGCTGCAGATGTCGCTCGACAAGAGCCTCTCGAACGCAAGCCAGAACAACGTCAGCATCGAGAAACTTGTTGACCAGATCAACGAGTCGAACCAGTATATACGCCACCTGGTGGAGGTGAAGTCGAAGAGCGACTCGCTCAACATGGTGCTGACGAACAACCTGACGCGCTCGCTCACGAAGGACGAACTGCGCGAAGTTGACGTCCAGGTGCTGAAGGGCGTTGTCTATATCTCGCTTGCCGACAACATGCTATACAAGACAGGCTCGTACGAGATAAACAGCAGGGCAGCCGAGACACTGTCTAAGATTGCGAAGATCATCATGGACTACAAGGACTATGACGTGCTCGTAGAGGGCAACACCGACAACGTGCCAATATCGCGCGAGAACATCCGCAACAACTGGGATCTCTCCTGCCTGCGCGCTTCGAGCGTGGTGCAGTACTTGCAGAAGAACTACGGCGTTGACCCGAAGCGTCTCACGGCAGGCGGACGCGGTGAGTACAACCCGGTTGCCACCAACGGCACCGAGATTGGCAAGCAGCGCAACCGCCGCACGCAGATCATCATAACGCCGAAACTCGACCAGTTCATGGATCTTATCGACGAGGCTCCTGAAGCAGAGAAGTAGTCACGTCACAATAAAAAGAATGTCCCGCCATACGACTGGTGGGACATTCTTTTTTTATTGTCACACAGGCGTACGGATGCTTGCAGCGTGCCGCGCGTCACACGCAATGATAAGCCGGGGGACGGGCTGCCGGGACGAAATGGGGATAATCTGTGCTGTAATGACCGGTTGGGGCTGGAAGACGCTGTGTAAGGCAAACCTGTATCAAGACGGAGTAACATGCCGTTTGGCAAATGCGACAAGTGCCGGGAGGCTTTATGATGTCTCCCGGCACTTGCCTTATGTTGAGTCACAATGTGTCCCTTTTACAGTCCGCGCGACTTGAGCAGCGCCGATGCGTCTGGCGACTGCATTCCGGTGAAGTCGGTGAACATCTTCATCAGGTCGTCGGTGTTGCCACGGCTCAGCACCTTTGTGCGGAATGCCTGGCCGACGGCTGGGTTCAGCGCGCCGTGTGCGGTGAAATACTCCGCGCAGTTGGCTGCAAGCACCTCGCTCCACAGGTAGCTGTAGTAACCGGCTGCATAGCCCCCGCCCCACACATGGTTGAAGTATGACGTGTGGTAGCGTGGAGGTATCTGGCTGTCGAGCAGCCCGATTTGCCTCAGTGCTTCTGTCTCGAAGTCCTTAGCCTTGTCTGCGGTTGGTATCTGCGATGACGGCAGGCAGTGCCATGCAAGGTCGGCGCATGTTGCGGCGAGGTTCTCGCCCATTGCGTATGCCGACTGGAAGTTGATGGACTCTATCATCTTGTTCTTCAGTTCCTCCGGCATCGGCTTCCTGGTCTGGTAGTGCTTGGCAAAGTTTGCAAAGACCTCCGGCACTACCGCGAACGACTCGTTGAACTGCGACGGCATCTCCACGAAGTCGCGTGCCACCGCCGTTCCGCTCAGCGTGTTGTAGTAGCAGTCGGACAGTATTCCGTGCAGCGCGTGTCCGAACTCGTGGAACATCGTTGTCACCTCGTCCCATGTGAGCAGTGTGGGCTGTCCCTCGGGAGCCTTCGCGCTGTTGCACACATTATATATTATAGGCAGTTGTCCGCGCTGCCTGCTTTGTTTTGCGAAGCCGTCCATCCATGCTCCGCCGCGCTTTGTGGGTCGGCGGAAATAGTCGCAGTAGAAGAGAGCCATCGTTTTCCCGTCCTTGTCTGCCACCTCAAACACTTTCATGTCCGGGTGGTATGTCGGCAGGTCCTTGCGCTCCTTGAATGTCAGTCCGTATGCCCTGTTTGCGGCGTAGAACACTCCGTTGATGAGTACGGAGTCGATGTTGAAATACGGTTTCACCTCGTCTTCCGAGAAGTTGAACTGTTCCTTCTTCATCTTTGCCGAGAAATAGAAGCGGTCGTAAGGCTCGAGTTTGAAGTCGCCGCCCATTGTCTTGCGTGCGTAGGCCTCTATCGCCTTCGTCTCGGTCTCTGCCTTCGGCTTGTATTCGCTTATCAGTTGTTTCAGGAAGGCGTACACGTTGTCGGTGTTCTTTGCCATGACGTTGTCAAGCGAGTATGAGGCGTAGTTCTTGTATCCCATGAGCTCTGCCTTCTCCGCCCGCAGTTTGGCAATCTCCACGATTACCGGGAAGTTGTTGTATTTGCCCGTGCCGTCCGCGCGGTGTATTGAAGCCTCGTAAACGCGGCGGCGCAGGTCTCGGTTGTCGAGGCTTGCGAGTATCGGCTGCTGCGTGGTGTTCACGATCACGATGCAGTATGGGGCTTTCCCGCCGAGGCTCTCGGCGTCCTTCTTGCACTGTGCGATGTCGGCCTCGCTCAGTCCTGCGAGTTCCTCGCGGCTTTTCACCCACACCGCAGCGTCGTTTGTGGCCTTCGGCAGCATGTTGCCGAAGTCCTGCTGCAGTGCTGCTATGCGGTTGTTTATCTCCTCCATCCGTGCTTTCTTGTCGGCTGTGAGCAATGCTCCGGAGCGCACGAAGCCCTTGTAAATCTCGTCGAGCAGTTTTCTGTCCTCGCCCTTTAGCGAGTTGCGCTCGTTGTCATAGACATACTTCACGCGCTCGAAGAATTTCTGGTTGAACGATATTTCGTTCTCCAGTGCCGTGAGCAGTGGGATTGCCTCGTCCTCCGCCTTTCCGAGCGTCGGTGTCTTGTTGGCGTTTGTCAGTCCGAAGAATATGCTGGACACCCGTCCGAGCAACTGTCCGCTCTCCTCGTATGCCAGTATGGTGTTCTTGAATGTCGGCTTCTCCTTGTTCTCAACGATTTTCCTTATCTCCTCGCGCTGCTGTCCGATGCCTGCTTTCAGTGCCGGCAGGTAGTCGGTTTCCTTGATAATCCTGAAGTCTGGCGCGCCGAATGGCAGCACACTCTTTTTCATCAGCGGGTTTCCGTCGGTGCCGTCCCCGTTGCCGTTTCCGTCTGCCTGTGCGGCTGATGTCACCATCACCGCCGTTGCAAGTCCGGCTGTCAGCAATGTCTTTTTCAATTTGTTATTCATAGTCTGGTAAATTAATATGTGCAAAAATATGAATAAAAAACGATATAATCAGCACTTTCGTTTTTTTTAACTATAAAAGGTGAAATGGTGAATGACTAAATGTGCTGGATTTACTGATATGGCATTGATTGCCAAATTTCTCAATGTGTTATGCTTTGGCGGGCATAGGCGAAAGTCCGGTATGCGTGATGCTGTTTATTTGGGTTATACAATAACTTGGTTGGCGAAAGGTCTCAATACAGTAGTCAAAGCGTGGGTTGGACGTGCGCTCGCGTCCAACCCACGCTTTGATGTTATGCCTTATTCCCGTGGATTGCGCACGGGCTTAGACTTAAAGTGCCTTCAGGCCGCGGACCATTCTCTTCAGTCCCTCGGCAAGTATTTCGCGCGGGCATGCAAGGTTGATGCGCAGGAACGCCTTCTCGCGTTCGCCGTAGCACTCGCCGTCGCAAAGCCAAACCTTGTATTTGTTGTACAGGTAGTCCTTCAGTTCGACAGACGACATGCCGAACGCCGAGCAGTCCACCCATGCGAGGTAGGTCGACTCGTGCGGCGACACCCACAGTTGCGGCAGTTCCTTAGCGAAGAGCGACACGGTGTAGTCGTAGTTGCCCTGAATGTAGTCGTTGAACTGCTTTAGCCACTCTGCTCCTCCGTCGGTGTAGGCAGCCTCTGCCGCAACGATGCCGAACGGATTGACATGGCAAATCTCGAATATGTTTATCGCGCGGTCTATGCGGTAGCGCAGGTCAGGGTCTGCCACGATGATGCTTGCCGTCTGCAGTCCTGCCACGTTGAACGCCTTGGATGCTGCCACGCAGGTGACGCTGTTCCTGAGGAACTCCTCACCGAGCGAGGAGAATGGCGTGTACTCGTAGCCTTCGGGAACGAACTCGCAGTGGATTTCGTCAGAGACGACCAGCACGTTGTTCCTGAAGCAAATCTCACCGATGCGCCTCAGTTCCTCGCGTGTCCACACCCTTCCCGACGGGTTGTGGGGGTTGCAGAGCATGAAGATCCTCACTTTCGGGTCGGCACATGCCTTCTCCATCCCTTCCCAGTCTATGGTGAACGCGTGTTCGTCCCTGCCGTTCTTACTCTCGTCGAGCAGCAGGGGCAGTTCCTCCACGATGGCTCCCTGGTTTGTTATGCTCGAGTAGAAGCAGTTGTATATCGGCGTTGTCATCAGCACCTTGTCGCCGGGGAGTGTCAGTGCGTGCATTATTGCCGACACTGCCGGCACCACGCCGATTGTCACGATGAAATGCTCGCGTTTCCAGCCATTGGCCCCGTGGCGGTCGTGGAACCAGTTGATCACCGAGTCGTAGTAACTTTGCGGCACCAGTGTGTAGCCGAACACCTCGTGTTCCATCCTTTTCTTCATTGCCTTGGTTATTCCCGGATAGACCTTGAAGTCCATGTCGGCAATCCACAATGGCATTACGTCTTCTGCGGCCTCGTCCCACTTTATGCAGTCTGAGCCGCGCCGGTTGATGATTTCATCGAAATTGTAGTTCATAGTTATTTTTTAGGTTTGATATTCTTTTGCACAGAGGCTTACTCCCTCTTGATGATCTTGCAGTCGGCCGGTTGCCTCACGAACTCGTCTATCGTCACGCGCCCTATGCTGTCGGCTGTCACGATGCCTGTCCTGGGGTTCTTTATCTCCGTTATTGACCCGGCTATGTCGGCATGGACGTCAGAATCCTCGAACGCGCGGTCGCAGTCCTCGCCGAACGTGCATTCCTCCAGCACAAGTTTGTCGGCATAGCACAGCGGCTGCTCGCCCGTTATGTGGCATCTCACGAGGCGTACGTTCCTCGAGTGCCACGCGAGGTACTCGCCGTTCAGCTCGCTGTCGTATATCGTCACGTTGTCCACCTCCCAGAACGAGTCCTTGGTGGTTATCCTGGCGTTGTGCACCTCCACGTTCTTGCAGTACTGGAACACGTATTTCGAGTCGCTCGTCAGCCCGTCGGCATACACGTTCTCGCAGAACATGAAAGGGTATGTGCCGCCGTGCAGAGTGACGTTCCTTATCTTCAGGTCTTTGATTTTCCAGAATGTCTCGTCGGCATCGTTGAACACCACGTTCTCCACCGTCACGTTGTTCATCTCGCGGAAGAGCTTCGGCGCGTCAATCACGCAGTCCCTCATCACCATGTTGTCAGAATACCATATCGCCGAGCGCGACCCTGGCTCAAAGCGGCAGTTCGTTATCAGCGACCCGTCAACGTGCCACCATGGGTATTTCCCGATGAACAGGCAGTTGTCGGCCTCAATGTTCCGGCAGCATTTTATACCGGATTCCCCATCGGTTATGGTTACATTTTCGAGCCGCGTGTCATGAATGCCGAACAGGGGTCTCTCCCCTCCGAATTGTTTCCCTGCAATCCTTTCCACTTTATGTCTTTTTTATCCGTGTGCAAAGTTACAACAAATAAAACAAAAAACTTGTAACATTTTTCCTTTTTAATGATACATAATACGGGAAAACGCGCCATTTATGTGCTAAAAAAGCATAAAAAGATATGCGCTTAAAAAGTTTTTAGTAATTTTGTCACAATTATTGCTGAAAAAATACTTTTGGAAAAACATAATATAATATTAAAACACTGGAAATGAAACAACATGATGTTATGCCGGCTGACGGTAAGTTGGGAATAATGGTGGTTGGCTGCGGCGCCGTGGCAACAACATTCATCACGGGTGTCCTCATGGCACGCCGTGGGCTTGCCAAGCCGGTTGGATCGATGACGCAGTATGACAAGATCCGTGTCGGACGCGGAAACGACAAGAAGTATCTTCACTATGGGGATGTCGTGCCATTGGCAAAATTGACCGACATTGAGTTTGCCACCTGGGACGTATATCCGCAGAACGCCTACCAGGCCGCGATGTATGCCGAAGTGCTCAACGAGAAGGACATCAATCCTGTTCGCGAAGAACTGGAGAAAATCGTGCCGATGAAGGCTGCTTTCGACAAGAACTATGCCAAGCGCATTGACGGCGACAACGTAAAGGACTGCAAGACACGTTGGGAAATGGTCGAGGCTCTGCGCGAGGACATACGCAGGTTCAAGAGCGAGAAGGGATGCGCGCGCATCGTGGTAATCTGGGCTGCGTCAACCGAGATATATGTGCCTGTTGACGAAAAGGCGCACGGCACGCTGGCTGCACTGGAAAAGGCTATGAAGGCCGACGACCGCGAGCATGTCGCGCCGTCGATGTGCTACGCGTACGCGGCTCTCTCGGAGGGCGCGCCGTTCATAATGGGAGCGCCGAACACAACCGTCGACATTCCCGCAATGTGGGAACTTGCCGAGAAGACTAAAATGCCCATATCCGGAAAGGACTTCAAGACCGGCCAGACACTCGTCAAGAGCGGCTTCGCGCCGATCATTGGCACACGCTGCCTCGGACTTAACGGATGGTTCTCGACAAACATCCTCGGCAACCGCGACGGCCTTGTGCTTGACGAGCCGGCAAACTTCCGCACGAAGGAGGTGTCGAAACTCTCGACGCTCGAGACGATACTCAAGCCCGACGTGCAGCCGGACCTCTACACCGACTACTACCACAAGGTGCGCATCAACTACTACCCGCCGCGCAACGACAACAAGGAGGGATGGGACAACATCGACATCTTCGGATGGATGGGCTACCCGATGCAGATAAAGATCAATTTCCTGTGCCGCGACTCCATACTCGCAGCGCCGCTGCTGCTCGACCTCTGCCTGCTCAGCGACCTCGCGGCACGCGCCGGGCGGTATGGCATACAGCGTTTCCTCAGCTTCTTCCTCAAGTCGCCCATGCACGACTACACCCGAGGCGAGGAGGCCGTCAACAACCTGTACCAGCAGTACACCATGCTGAAGAACGCCATACGCGAAATGGGAGGATATGAGGCAGACGAGGAAATTGACTGACTCTGACGACAGACAACATGGAACGAACCCACGGCGCATACTGAAATGGCTGTGGGTTCTTTTGGCACTTGCCGCGCTTTCATGGCTGGTGTGGCTCGCGATGCCGATGACCGGGAGCCAGCGGCAACGCAACCGCGTGGCGGTGGACTACCAGTCGTGCTTCGCGCTGGTGTCGGGCAACGACACGCTATTGTATATTGGCGAAATGTCTGACGACTGGACACGCACGAGCGTATCGGTGGAATACGGCAATCTGACACCAAGGCACGAAACACTCAACGGCGTTTGGCACAATAAGTACATGCTCGTCCCATCGTGCCACGGGCGCATACTGACATTCAACCCCGACCACAAGGCGGACAGCATCCTGAAGGTGGTGAACGACACGCTGCCAAGGCTCGTCAGACGGCAGGAAACACTGCTGGCGGAGAAAAGCAAAACGCTCGGGCGGACGGTCAGGGAACTGATGTATTTCATGCGCGTGCACAGCGTTATTGACAACGGCTACCACATCGTGGCCGCACATTACACGGAGGTGGCAGCCGGCAAGGAACTGATAGACAGCGCGCTGTCCGCGCTGAGGTCGGCAAGGAACAGGCCGCTGAGGATGTGCGTCGTACAGCGTTTCACGGCAGTGTGCAAGGACGGCGAGGGGAAAACACAGCGTTATGTCTGCGACATGCAGAGAGACGCCCCACCGCAACTGCTCTGCACCATACAGACACGCAGCAGGAGAAAGCCAGCCCACGCATTTGCCACCTTCAGCGGCAAGCCGGGGCAATACCGTGCGGCACCGCAGCCAGAGTTCACATACATGGGCGAGACAGACAACGGGAAACGCAACGGTCACGGCATATATTCCGACCGCGCGGGGAACTACTACGACGGCTTCTGGGCCGACGGCATGCGCGATGGCTTCGGCTGCTCGGTTGACTCCGCAGGAAACGTGCGCGTGGGACTGTGGAAGGCCGACCGATTCCGTGGCGAACGGCTGAATTACAACACCGAGCGCATATACGGCATCGACGTCGCGCGCTACCAGCACGAGAGCGGCGGACGCTCTCACCCGATCGCATGGGACAGGCTGCGCATAAGCAGCCTCGGGGTGAAAACGCCAAAGACAATCACGGGAAAGGTTGACTATCCCGTCTCGTTCGTCTTCATAAAGTCAACCGAAGGCACCACTGTGACAAACAGGTACTATATTTCCGATTATGCCGCAGCACGGAAAAACGGGATACGCGTGGGCGCTTACCATTTTTTCTCGACGAAAAGCAACCCGAAGGAACAGGCGAGGCATTTCCTGCGGCACACGAGGTTCACGAGGGGCGACCTCCCTCCCGTGCTTGACGTGGAGCCGAGCGACGCGCAGATAGCGGCCATGGGCGGAGCGGAAACGATGTTCGCCAACATAAGGACGTGGATGGGCATGGTGGAGAACGCCACGGGAGTGCGCCCGATACTCTACATAAACCAGATGTTCGTCAACCGCTACATGCCGCTGGCGCCCGACATCGCGGCGGCTTACGAGGTGTGGATAGCGCGATACAACGAGTTCAAGCCCGACATGCACCTCGTTTTCTGGCAACTGGGCTACGACGGCAGGGTGACCGGAATACGCGGTGACGTTGACATCAACGTCTTCAACGGCTACCGCGACGAGTGGGAAGGCTATCTCGAAAGAAGGACTTTCGGCGGCGGTCGTCGCTGAGCGTCCATCCCTTTCAGTATTCCCGATTATGGCAGGCTTGCCGTGGCAAACAATATAATTTTGGCACTTATGTCCAAAATAAGATGTATATTCATTTCCAAAAATGACTAATGTACATAATATGAAAAATAAAAAGTCCACCGTTAAGGACGATGGACCATGACCTAATGTTTTCACAACGGAATAATCCTTATTGTGATTTGCTAAAAATTAGTTCTGCAAATGTATGATTTTTTTCTGGGAAAAGCAAATCTTTTTTATTTTTTTTATTATATTTGCGGTAAGATTAAAACACACATAAATATGAAGAGGATATTAGGACTTGATTTGGGAACTACGAGTATAGGATGGGCACTGGTGAACGAGGGCGAAAACGACAATGAGAAATCATCGATAGTGAAACTCGGTGTGAGGGTCAATCCGCTTTCGAGCGATGAGAAAAACGAATTTGAGACGGGAAAGGCACTAACGACGAATGCAGAAAGGACAAATAAGCATGGAATGAGAATTAACCTGCAGCGTTACAAGCAACGCAGGGCTAACCTCGTGAGATGTTTGAAGGAAAATGGTATAATAGATGATGAAACGCTACTCTTTGAGCATGGGAACAGCAGTACATTCCAGACCTACAGAGCCAGGGCAAAAGCCGTTGACGAGGAGATCTCACTTGCCGATTTTTCCCGTGTCCTGCTTATGATAAACAAAAAACGCGGATACAAGAGCAACAGGAAAGCAAAAGACACAGATGATGGCGAACTGATTGACGGGATGACTGTGGCGAAAGAACTGCATAGCAAGGGCCTGACGCCAGGTCAGTTCCTTATGATGCGGCAAAAGGAAGGAAAGAAATTCCGTCAGGAATTCTACCGTTCGGACTTGCAAAACGAATTGGACATGATTTGGGACAATCAAAAGACGTTCTATCCAGATGTACTCACTGACGACATGAAGAGCGAGATCGCCGGGATGAACGCGAAGCAGTGTTCGGCAATATTCTATAACAGGAAAAATGTCGTGACGGCGAAAAACAACGGCAAAGATTCCTATGAGACAAAACTGCAATGGCGATGTGAATGCCTTACGGGGAAGAGGGACATCGAGCAGGTGGCATACGTGATTAGCAGTCTTTGCGGCGAAATCAGCAACTCGAGCGGGCGGCTGGCCATGATAAGCGACCGCAGCAAGGATTTGTATTTCAACAATCAGACGATAGGGCAGTACCTGATGACCTTGATTGACGGAAATCCGAACGTAAGTCTTAAGAACATAACCTTCTACCGTCAGGATTATATTGACGAGTTCAATGCTATATGGCAGTGCCAGTCTAAATATCACAAGGAACTTACACCAGCGTTGAAGGATGAAATAGAAAAACACATTATATTCTACCAGCGTGACTTGAAGAGTTGCAAATCACTTGTGAACCACTGTGAGTTTGAGCAATCTGAAAAAGAGATTGCGGTGGACGGGAAGAAGAGGAAAATAACCATAGGACTACGTGCATGTCCCAAGTCGTCGCCACTGTTCCAGACCTTCAGGACATGGCAAAAACTGAATGACATTATGGTTAGTACGTCATACGGGAAACACAAGTCATCTGCAATGAATTCTGTGCCAGATCTGTTCAATGATCTCAAAACATGGAAGCCGGAACGTTTCCTGAAACAGGAAGAGAAGGAAAAACTATTTGAAGAACTTTCCGTGAAGGGAAAACTCACCAAGAATGAAGCACTCTGCATATTGTTCGGGAAAGCCAATGGGCTTGAAATGAATTTCAGGGAGGTTGAAGGCAACCAGACGATGGCTGCGATCTATGGTGCGTGTCGTGACATCATTTCACAATCGGGCAATGGCGAATATGACTTCCGAAAGATGAGCGCGGCAGAAATTAAAAGTACTGTGAATGAAATATTTGGGAGACTCGGATATGATACAAGTTTTCTTGATTTTGACCCGTTGTCGGAAGGCAAGGCTCTTGAGCGGCAATCGTCTTACAGGCTGTGGCATCTGCTTTACTCGTACGCTGGCGACAAATCTGTCACTGGCAATGATGCCTTGTTGGAAAGAATAGGCGAATTGTGTGGCCTCGACAGGGAGAGTGCAGGCATAATGGCAAAAGTGTCTTTCGCGGAGGACTATGGTAAGTTGAGCGCAAAGGCAATGCGCAAGATATTGAGATACATGATGAAAGGGATGGGGTACAGTGCGGCATGCGAGGAGGCTGGATATAAACACTCACCACGATCCCTGACGAAAGAAGAACTTAAAGCGAAAGTATATGCAGGCAAAATGGATGTGATAAAGCGCAACAGCCTGAGAAACCCGGTGGTGGAAAAAATACTCAACCAAATGGTAAACGTTGTGAATGGCATTATAGATACCTACGGTAAGCCTGACGAGATACGCATAGAGATGGCACGCGAACTGAAACAGAGCCGTGAAGACAGGGCGGAAAAGGACAAGGCAATAAGGGATGCGACTAAAGAGCAAAATATAATACGCAAGACTCTTGAGGAGGATTTCCACATCGCAAACGTGACAAAAAATGACATATTGCGCTACCGGCTTTACGAAGAACTGAAGATGAATGGATACAAGACGCTGTATTCTTGCACTTATATCCCAATAGAAGAATTATTCAGCAAAAAATTCGAAATTGAGCATATCATACCAAAGGCACGCTTGTTTGACGACTCTTTCTCAAACAAGACGCTTGAGACAAGCGGCGTGAACAAAGACAAAGGTGATATGACGGCATACGATTTCGTGGCCATGAAACATGACGAAAAATATCTGGCCGACTATGAAGCACGAGTGAATGAACTTTTCAAGCAGAAGAAAATATCAAAAGCAAAAAGAGACAAACTGCTTATGAGGGAGGCCGACATACCGAAAGATTTCCTAAACCGCGACCTCAATGACACGCAGTATATTGCAAAGACGGCAAGGGAAATGCTCGAAGACATTGTGCCGGAGGTGCTAACCACCACAGGGAAAATCACGAGCAGGCTGCGTGAAGACTGGGGACTGGTGGATGTGATGAAAGAAATCAACTGGGACAAGTTCGACAAACTCAAAATGACCGTTACGGAACATGACCGCGACGGGAGGCCGATAAAGCGTATCATGGACTGGACAAAGCGCAACGACCACAGGCACCACGCAATGGATGCACTGACGATAGCTTTCACGAAACGGGCAATTATACAGTATCTCAACAATGTGAATGCAAGGAGCGACAAAGGAAGCAGCATATATGGAATAGAGAAGAAATATATGAAACGCAACGAGCGCGGAAAGCTGGTTTTCGTTCCGCCAATGCCTTCAGGCAAGTTGCGTGAAGAGGCAAGACGTCAACTCGACATGATACTTGTATCCGTGAAGGCGAAGAACAAGGTGGTGACGAAGAACATCAACAAAACAAAGAAAAATGGCGGGGTGAACAAAAAAGAACAGTTGACGCCGCGTGGGAAATTGCACAACGAAACGGTATATGGAAAAATAGCACGCTACCAAACGGAAATGAAAAGAGTTGGGGGGAGTTTCACCGAGGATGTCGTACTGAGTGTGGCTGACAAACGTATACGGGAGGCTTTGTATGAACGGCTGGCAGAGCATGACTTCAATCCTAAGGAGGCATTCACCGGCAGCAACTCGCTCACGAAAAAACCTCTGTGGCTTGACAAGGAACATTCCAGATGTGTGCCGGAAAAAGTGAAAACAGTTATACTGGAACCAATATGCACCATAAGGAAACCTGTGGATAAAGATTTGAATATAGACAAGGTGGTTGATGCCAGGGTGAAGGAAATCCTTAAGCAACGCCTGAAGGAATATGGCGGTGTTGCAGCCAAGGCGTTCTCAAACCTTGAGGAAAACCCTATATGGCTTAACAGGGAAAAAGGGATTGCCATAAAGAGGGTTAAGATCTTGGACAGTAAAAACAATGTCGCAATACACGGCAAGCATGACATTGCAGGCAGGCCCATGCTTGACGAGGACGGTAAACCTGTGGGGAATGACTATGTAAACACTTCAAACAACCATCATGTGGCAATTTTCACAGATAGTGAAGGAAACTTGCAGGAGCATGTTGTGTCGTTCTACGAAGCAACGGCGATGGCAATCCTCGGGTATCCGGTTGTTGACCGTCAGTATAATAAAGGTCTGGGATGGAAGTTCCTGTTCTCAATGAAGCAGAATGAGTATTTCGTATTCCCGAATGAGGCGGAAGGCTTTGATCCAAATGAAATTGACTTGACCGACGAAAGTAACGCCGCAATAATATCACGGAACTTGTTCAGGGTGCAAAAATTCTCAAAGGGGGATTATTTTTTCCGCCATCATTTGGAAACCAATGTGGAAACCAACCTGAAGTTGAAAAACGTGACATGGAAGCGCATAACGCGGCTTAATGATTTGATTGGTGTCGTAAAGGTGCGTGTTGACCACATTGGTAGAATCGTGTATGTCGGGGAATATTAAAAACATATTGCCATGATAAAGAAAACGTTGTGTTTCAGCAACCCTGCCTACTTGTCGTTGCGTGACGGACAGCTGGTTATTAAGATTCCCGAAATACAGAACAGCAAGGGAGTCCTGGAGGAACTGAAAGAAAAGTCGGTAATAACACGCCCGATAGAAGACATCGGCGTTTTGGTAATAGACAACAGGCAGGTGACAGTTACGAGTGCTGTTCTCGATGCCCTGCTTGCCAACAACTGTGCAGTGATAACATGCGATGCACGGTCGATGCCAGTTGGACTGCTTCTGCCTCTTTACGGCAACACCACACAGAGCGAACGGTTTCGTGTACAGATTGACGCATCGCTTCCGCTCAAGAAACAGTTGTGGCAACAGACTATACAATATAAGATAATTAACCAAGCCGCCGTACTTTCGGAATGTACTGACGCCGAGACGCATTGTATGAAGGTGTGGGCCGCAGACGTAAGGAGCGGAGACCCACAAAACGTGGAGGCAAAGGCTGCCGCATATTATTGGAAAAACATTTTCCGTGACGTTACCGGTTTCATACGCGACAGGGAAGGCACGCCACCAAACAATATGCTCAACTACGGATATGCCATACTGCGGGCAGTGGTTGCAAGGTCACTGGTTTCGAGTGGCTTGCTGCCGACTTTAGGCATTCATCATCACAATAGGTATAACGCGTATTGCCTGGCAGACGATATTATGGAGCCTTACCGTCCTTACGTTGACCGTCTCGTGGTCAACATCATGGCACGTTACGGACATGACATGGCACTTACCAGGGAAATAAAAATGCAATTGCTGTCAATACCCACCATTGATGTGAAAATAGGAGGAAAAAGAAGTCCGCTCATGGTCGGCATTTCGCAGACAACGGCATCACTGTACAAATGCTTCAGTGGGAAGTCTCGTAAAATATCATATCCTGAAATGTGAAAAGTGAAAGAATAAGTGAATATCGGGTTATGTGGCTGATGGTTCTTTTTGACTTGCCTACAGAGACAAAGCGTGACATACGCGCCTATTCTGTTTTCAGGAAGAACTTGATGAAAGATGGGTTCACGATGTTTCAGTTCTCCATTTACATTCGTCATTGCGCAAGCATGGAAAATGCAGAAATGCATATAAAAAGAGTTAAGTCATTCCTTCCGGAGTTCGGAAAGGTAGGAATTATTTGCATAACAGACAAGCAGTTTGGTAACATCGAGTTGTTTTTCGGCAAAAAGACATTCGCACCAAATGCACCTGGGCAACAATTGGAATTATTCTAAGAATGGGGATTCCATTGCTAAAAATGAAATCCCCATCCTTTATCGCACTTTTTTATTTCTGATTAATACCATAACTATTTTATTATCAGAAGCATACTGCATATCTGTTGTTAATGCAAGTGCAAAGATACTAATTTTTAAGCAAATCACAACGGGAGACGCTGATATGGGTTAAGAACTCACGTTGTTAATGCAAGTGCAAAGATACTAATTTTTAAGCAAATCACAACGGTGGTCCATGTTGTTTCGGCTACCTTTTTGTTGTTAATGCAAGTGCAAAGATACTAATTTTTAAGCAAATCACAACAGAACGGAAAACTTTGTGGTTTGCCAGTGTGTTGTTAATGCAAGTGCAAAGATACTAATTTTTAAGCAAATCACAACAGGATTCTCTTTCTTCTGCTTCGGTGCCTGGTTGTTAATGCAAGTGCAAAGATACTAATTTTTAAGCAAATCACAACTATATCAGAACATCTACCACTCGCTTATGGGTTGTTAATGCAAGTGCAAAGATACTAATTTTTAAGCAAATCACAACCGAACTGGCTGAGGGGCTTGCCGGCTGCGAGTTGTTAATGCAAGTGCAAAGATACTAATTTTTAAGCAAATCACAACTATAAAGGATTTGGACGCTGACCATTGGAAGTTGTTAATGCAAGTGCAAAGATACTAATTTTTAAGCAAATCACAACTTGTCAAAGAAGATATAATCATACACGTCTGTTGTTAATGCAAGTGCAAAGATACTAATTTTTAAGCAAATCACAACTTATCTTGTTATGTAAAATTTCAGTCCTCTGTTGTTAATGCAAGTGCAAAGATACTAATTTTTAAGCAAATCACAACCGTCTTGCATATCATCAGTGATTTGTTCGTGTTGTTAATGCAAGTGCAAAGATACTAATTTTTAAGCAAATCACAACACTCTCGGTTTTGACCCCAAGATCGGCGACGTTGTTAATGCAAGTGCAAAGATACTAATTTTTAAGCAAATCACAACTACGGCTGCCCATCTGCACCAGAGCGTCACGTTGTTAATGCAAGTGCAAAGATACTAATTTTTAAGCAAATCACAACTTCTAATCGTTGTGAGTTCCTTGGTGGCACGTTGTTAATGCAAGTGCAAAGATACTAATTTTTAAGCAAATCACAACTCATAAATTTTGTAAGTGTGGATTAGATTGGTTGTTAATGCAAGTGCAAAGATACTAATTTTTAAGCAAATCACAACAGACTTGGGTTATGCATACTTGCGTGGTGCGTTGTTAATGCAAGTGCAAAGATACTAATTTTTAAGCAAATCACAACTACTCCGGCATAAGCGGCTTCACCAACCTGTTGTTAATGCAAGTGCAAAGATACTAATTTTTAAGCAAATCACAACTCAGTGTACGGCGCGCCAAAACCGACGCCAGTTGTTAATGCAAGTGCAAAGATACTAATTTTTAAGCAAATCACAGCGGCAACCTCTTGTCGATGGATTTTGAAGAAATGCACGCTTTGTGATAATTTACGCGAATAGCAGTATCATCAACTGTGCTGTCATTACTCTTACGAACAGCGTCAGTGGATAAACTGTTGCATACTTCACGGCTGGGATGTTGTTCTTTGAGGCATCCGGGGTGAGCGACAGGGCGGGGGCGAACGTCATGTTGCCCGCGACATATCCCAGAAGCGTGAAATAGTCGAGCTTGAGCCAGTAGCGGCCAAGCGTTATTGTGACGCATAAAGGTATCATCATTATTGCGGCGGCGTACAGCATCCACATGTAACCGCCGTCAAGGAGTTTTTCGACGAAACTGCCTCCCACGCTCAGTCCGACGCAGGCGAGGAACAGCGTGATGCCGAACTCGCGAAGCATGAGGTTGACGCTCTGCGTGTTGTGCGTGTTGAGTTTGAACCGCGTGCCGAAATTGCTTATCAGTATCGCCACGATGAGCGTTCCGCCCGAGAACCCGAGCTTGGCAGGCATCGGCATGCCGCCGAGGGGGATTTCGACGCTGCCGACAAGCACGCCGACGAGTATCGTTACGAATATTACCGAAAGGTTGGGCTTGCGCAGCGTGCTTGCCGAGTTGCCGAGGATTTTCTCCACGCGCTTGACGTCGCCCTCACCGCCCACAAGTATCACGGTGTCTCCCGTCTGCAGGCGCAGGTCTGCCTTGCCGATGAGGTGTACCCCGGCGCGCAGCACGCGCGAGATGTTGACGTTGTACAGCGACCTGAACTTGAGTTCCTCGATGCTCTTGCCGTTCACCGCGCCCTGCGTGACGAGACACCGCCGCGAAACCAGCCTGTGGTCCAGCTTGAACCACTGCGTGTCTGACATGTCTATCTTGTGGCCGATGAAAGCGCACATCGTCTCGACCTCGTTTTGTTCGGATATGACGAGAACCTTGTCGCCCTCGTTAACCACTGACCCCGGATGAGCCATTTCTATCTCTCCGGTGTCCTTGTGCAGTATTCTGGATATGATGAACTCGTGCTTGTCGAGCAGCGCCTTGACGTGCGATACTGTGTTGCCGAAGATTGCTGGGTTGGTGACCTCTATTGAGAACACGAGTGCCTCCGCGCGTTTCGCCTTCTCGCGTTCCTCGATTTGCTTTGTCTCCTTGTCGACCTTTATCCTCAGCACCCATTTCATGGTGCTTGTGATCAGTATCATCCCTATTATCGCTACCGGGTAGGCCAGTGCGTAGCCTATGCCGATGTCAGAAGGTATCGCCCCCGTCATGCCTTTGGCCGCCTCCTGCGCCGCGCCAAGCGCCGGAGTGCTTGTCACCGAGCCGGCAACGATTCCCATCATCGTGGAAATCGGTGTCCCGGAGAAATAGAATATGATGTATGTTATCACTATGGCAAGTGCCACGGAGGCCATCGACAGCAGGTTAAGCTGCACCCCGCCTTGCCTGAAGGTGGAGAAGAATCCCGGCCCCACAATCATGCCAATGCCGAAAATGAACAGCACCATGCCGCTCTCCTTGACGAACGACAGCACCATCGGGTCGATGCTAAGTCCGATATGCCCGGCGAGTATTCCGGAAAAGAGCACCCATGTCACGCCGAGCGACAGTCCACCTGGCTTTATCTTGCTAAGCAGTATCCCGGCGGTGACCACGAGCGCAAGTACGAAAATTGATTGACCGATGCCGTGTCCTGTCAGCAGTTCGACTATAATATCCATTGTCACCAGTTATGTTTTTCCGACGGAAGCGTTTCCGGCGGGTTGTTAGATTCTCGCTGCAAAGTTACAACATTCTTCTTGTTCCGAGACTTTTCTGACGTTTTTTTGCTATTAATTCGGCGATGTAAATGTATATGCCACAAAAAAAGGACACAATGAGATTGTCAAATCCCACGTGTCCTTATGTTTATTATGTTGAGAGCCGGACCTGTCTGTACGGTCTCAACGCCTGTTGCCTTACGTCAGAGCCTCTTCAGCTTCACTGTGAAGTGGCGCATCAGCGGAGCCTCCCATTCGATGGCCACGCCGTGCGTTATCTGCTCGCGGCGCTCGTAAACGTTCTTCAGCGCAGCGGCGATGACGTTCATGTGGTTGTCGGTATATACACGGCGCGGTATGCAGAGGCGCAGCAGGTCGAGGCCTCCGAAGCGGTTCTCGCGCGTCACCGGGTCGCGGTCGGCAAGTATATATCCAATCTCGCAGCCGCGCACGCCAGCCTCGAGGTACAGTTCGCACGTCAGGGTCTGTGCCGGGAACTCCTCCTTCGGCACATGTGTCAGCACGCGGTCGGCGTCAACGAAGATTGCATGCCCGCCTGCGGGACGCTGGTAAGGGATGCCGTACTCATCGAGTTTCGATGCGAGGTATTCCACCTGATGTATGCGCGTGTGCAGCATGTCGTACTCCGTGTTCTCGTCGAGGCCCACGGCAAGCGCGTTGAGGTCGCGGCCGTTCATTCCGCCGTATGTGATGTATCCCTCGAAAGGTATGCAGAACAACTTGGCTCCCTCGAACCACTCTTCGTTGTTTGTGGCGATGAAGCCGCCCATGTTAACAACGCCGTCCTTCTTTGCCGACATCGTCATGGCATCGGCGTCCTTGTACATCTCCAGGGCAATCTGCTTTATGGTCTTGTCGGCATAGCCTTTTTCGCGTGTCTTGATGAAATAAGCGTTCTCTGCGAAACGCGCCGAGTCCATCACTACAGGTACGCCATGCTTGTGGCAGAGCGCGCATGTCTCGCGTATGTTCTGCATGCTGACGGGCTGCCCGCCTACGGTGTTGTTGGTGACGGTCAGCACCATGAAAGGCACGTTGCCCTTGTTCTCTTTCAGCACTTTCTCGAGTTTCTCCAAGTCAACGTTGCCCTTGAACGGCACAACTTTCTGTGTGTCCTTCGCGTCATCGGTCGTTACGTCGATGGCCTTTGCCTTGCGGCTCTCGATGTGTCCCTTTGTGGTGTCGAAGTGGGCGTTGCCTGGAACGACGTTGCCCTCCTTGACGAGATATGAGAAAAGTACGTTCTCGGCTGCGCGTCCCTGATGGGTCGGGATTACATATTTCATACCGAAAATCCTTTTGACGACCGACTCGAACTTGTAGAACGAGGTGGCTCCCGCGTAACTCTCGTCACCGAGCATCAGTTCTGCCCACTGACGGTCGGACATTGCACCGGTGCCGCTGTCTGTGAGGCAGTCGATGTAAACCTGCTCGGCCTTCAGTTGGAACACATTGTAGTGTGCTTCGCGAAGCCATTGTTCGCGCTCTTCGCGCGTACTCTTCCTCATCGGTTCAATCATCTTGATTTTCCAAGATTCTGCAAATGGTATTTCCATAGTCTGGTTATTTTATTAATAGGTTGATTTTTATTTAATATGGGTACAAAATTACAAACAAATTTCGACACGGGCAACCGTTTCACATATTTTTATCCCAAAAGTTTAAATAGTCAACAGACAACCGCCTTGCCTGCCAGCACCTTTTTTCTTGCCTGAAATACCGCGCTCCTTTGTCCATGAGTAATGAATAATGCCGATGTCATAAGATTGCCATCCACGCCTTGTCTGTACATAACATGAAGTCTGGCGATGATGATTTTCACTGCATCACTGTGTGTTTCCCCGTCTGCAGTCAGTTCCGGTTTTGATGAGCGATCTGGGGTTAGGCCGTTCACATTATAATAATATATGGCAATACGGGCATAGACCGCCTCATTGCCAACTCAAGCCTTATGTGTCTTTCCATAACCCAACACTATATATTATGTTTTCAAATACAACAAATTTCCCCAGCAAACGGCAAAAACAACAACGATTTTCTTCATCATGCGATGTATGTCCCGGCATTGAAAAGACAGGCTGGTGCAAGTTCCAAAACGAAGTGCAATAAAAGAGTACCCCTCGCCGAGAGATGCAGA
>URLI01000037.1 GCA_900548585.1 uncultured Prevotella sp.
GCTCCAACTGACCGTAGTCGCTCACCCTCGCATCATAGAAACTGACTTGTCCCCACGTATTTTGAGAGAAAAAGAGGGCAAGGGTCAAATATATAAACAAAAGGAAATTTCTTCTTAGCATCATTGCAAGGTTTTATTTTATAGTGAGAAACGGCACAGGAGAAACTCCCCATGATGCCAAGAATGATTTACTATTTCTTATTGAAATTTTGACTGCCAATGGTATTAGTAACATTTTTCCGTCGCAAAGTTACATGATTTCAAAACATTCTCCAAACTTTATTGCAGATTTTTGAGATACGCCTTAAATTATTTTGGCTTGCTGAAAACTCGTGTCCTGCGTCCCGCTTTACCTGTGGCCGTTGGCGCAGATGTCCCTTATCACGAGGCCTGCGAGGGTGAAGCCGAAGATAGCGGTGATGTGCGCGACGGTGCCGTTGACCTGCGCCTTGCGGAACGTGTCTGTCTCTATTGCATCGGCGGCGTTGGTGCCGAGGTTGGGCAGCAGCTCGTCGCTATAGACGCACATGAACTTGCGGCGCGGGCGCTGTCCGGGCTGCCTGAAACGCTTGCGCAGCGCACGCGCCAGGGGACAGCCCGCCACCTTCCAGAACTCGGCGACGCGGACGCGCGACGGGTCCATCCTCAGCGCGGCTCCCATGGAGGAGAACAGCGTGGCGCGGCTCTCGCACACCTTATTTATTAAAAGCACCTTGTCCTTGAGCGAGTCGATGGCGTCGATGACATAGTCGTAGTCGTCGAAACGGAACTCCGGCAGGGTGTCATGGCAGAACACCTGGCGGCGGACGGTTATCCCGGCTGCGGGGTTTATGGAAAGCAGCCGCTCGCACATGGCCTCCACCTTGGGACGGCCCACGGTGAGCGTGGTGGCCATCAGCTGGCGGTTGATGTTCGAGGCGCACACGTCGTCGCTGTCAACGATGGTGAGGCGCGTTATGCCCGAGCGCACGAGGCTCTCGGCACACCACGACCCGACACCTCCCACGCCGAGGACAATCACGCTGCGGGCGCCGATGCGCCCCATCGCGCCGTCGCCGACAAGGAGGCGGGTGCGCGTGAGGAAGTCGTTGTTGTTGTTCATTACGCGTGCAAAGATAAGCATAAGATGCGAAAGGAACAAGCGATGTAGCAGTTATGTAGCCATCTGACACTTGTTTTCGCCCGCCGGACGCGCTACCTTTGCAACCGCAAACAGCAAGACGGGGTTGCGGCTCGAGACACGACGACCGGGTGCCGGATGCGAACCGCGCGGCGAGACACAGTGATAACAAACAATTTGATTACAATTAAAGAAAGGGTAAGAAGATGGCAGTATTTTACAAACTTTATCAGGACAACCGCAAGAACAGCAAGCAAAAGGGTTCTTGGTACGGGAGAGCGAAGCACGTTGACACCGTGACGACCGAGCAACTCGCGGAGGAGATGCAGGAGAACTGCACCGTGAAGCGGTCTGACATACTGGCGGTGATCTCCGAGCTCGTCACCACGATGCGGAAGAGGCTTCAGAACAGCATGGCAGTGAAGATTGACCGGCTCGGCACGTTCAAGATTGGCATAAACACCAGGCCGTCAAAAACGGTGAAAGATTTCAAAGTACAGGAAAACGTCAGGGGAGTGCACCTGCTGTTCCAGCCAGAGACGAAAGTCGACAAGAACGGCTACCGCCGGCGTGCGATGCTCACCGGAGTGAAGGTGAGGGAGCTGCCGAAGAACGACGTGAAAGTGGAGGACGAGGAAAACGGAACAGTAACACCTTAATGACGACAGGAATGAAAAAAGAAACATGGAAGATAATCCTCAAGGTGATTGTTGCTGTTGCAACAGCGGTGCTCGGGGTGTTCGGGGCAAATGCCGCAATGGGAGCGTTTTAACCAGCGTCCGCCACACGGGCCAACGGCAATGGCCTGAGGGCGAGTGACAACCAGCCCCCGCGCCCGGCAGGGAGAAATCCCACCGACAGGCGCGGGGGCTTATGATTTTCCAAAAGACGGGAACTGGAATAATTATTTTCCGAAAATTATTTGCCCGTTTGGAAAATATTACTAACTTTGCAGCATGAAAACTTTTCCAAAACGGGAAACTTTTTGTTTGCCAACGGGAAGAAAGTTTTCCGAAACAGAAAACTTTAATGATACACAAAGGTAAGTGAGATAGTAATTTAAGACAAAGGAAAAAAATAAAACAGTTATGGAAAGTAAACTTTTCTCTATTACCAAACGCGACGGGCAGAAAGTCCGTTTCTCGTTGGACAAGATAATGAACGCCATAATCAAGGCGTTCGAGTCTGTGCAGGAGCCCGTTGACCTGACGGTACTCAGCAAGGTGTTGGCACATCTCGACATCCATGAGGGCATAAAGGTGGAGGAGATACAGAACCAGGTGGAGGAATCGCTCATGAAAGAGGGGTTCTACCATGTCGCAAAGTCGTTCATGCTCTACCGCCAGCGTCACACGGAAGACCGCGAGACGATGGAAAAGCTGAACTTCCTGGTTGACTACTGCCATGCGGAGAACGCCGCGACAGGGTCAAAGTATGATGCCAACGCCAACGTGGAGCACAAGAACATCGCCACGCTGATAGGCGAGCTGCCGAAGGCGAGTTTCATACGCCTCAACCGCCGCCTGCTCACCGACCGGATAAAGAAGATGTACGGCAAGGAGCTTTCCAACCGATACCTGGAGCTGCTCACCAAGCACTTCATATACAAGAACGACGAGACGAGCCTTGCCAACTACTGCGCCAGCATAACGATGTATCCGTGGCTCATCGGCGGCACGACATCAATCGGCGGCAACTCAACCGCGCCGACAAACCTGAAATCGTTCTGCGGCGGCTTCGCCAACATGGTGTTCATGGTCAGCTCGATGCTCAGCGGCGCATGCGCCACACCGGAGTTCCTCATGTATATGAACTACTTCATCGGACTGGAATATGGCGGTGACTACTGGCAGAACACCGACAAGGTGGTGGACATGAGCCTCAAGCAGAGGACGATAGACAAGGTGATAACCGACTGCTTCGAGCAAATCGTATACACCCTGAACCAGCCCACGGGGGCGCGCAACTACCAGGCGGTGTTCTGGAACGTGGCATACTATGACAAGTATTATTTCGAGAGCCTGTTCGGGGAATTCCGCTTCCCCGACGGCAGCAAGCCCGACTGGGACGGACTGTCGTGGCTGCAGAAGCGGTTCATGAAATGGTTCAACAAGGAGCGCACGAAGGCCGTGCTGACATTCCCCGTGGAGACGATGGCGCTGCTGACGAAGGACGGGGACTGCATGGACAAGGAATGGGCGGACTTCGCATCGGAGATGTACGCCGAGGGACACTCTTTCTTCACATACATGAGCGACAACGCCGACTCGCTGAGCTCGTGCTGCCGGCTGCGAAACGAGATTCAGGACAACGGCTTCAGCTACACCCTCGGCGCGGGGGGCGTGTCAACGGGTTCGAAGAGCGTGCTGACCATCAACCTCAACCGCTGCATACAATATGCCGTGAACAACAAGATGGTTTACACCGAGTTCCTCGGGGAGATAATCGACCTGTGCCACAAGGTGCAGATCGCATACAACGAGAACCTCAAGGAACTGCAGAAATCGGGTATGCTGCCGCTGTTCGACGCTGGCTACATCAACATAAGCCGGCAATATCTCACAATCGGGGTGAACGGGCTGGTGGAGGCCGCCGAGTTCCTCGGGATAAAAATCAGCGATAACCCGGAATACCTGCGCTATGTGCAGACCGTACTCGGGCTGGTGGAGAAATACAACAAGAAGTACCGCACGAAGGAGCTGCTCTTCAACTGCGAGATGATACCGGCGGAGAACGTGGGCGTGAAACACGCGAAGTGGGACCGCGAGGACGGGTATTTCGTGCCGCGCGACTGCTACAACAGTTATTTCTACATCGTGGAGGACGACTCGCTCAACATAATAGACAAGTTCAAGATGCACGGCGCGCCATATATAGAACACCTCACGGGCGGCTCGGCGCTGCACATGAACCTCGAGGAACATCTCACGCAACAGCAATACCGCAACCTGCTGCGCGTGGCGGCGAAGGAGGGTTGCAACTACTTCACGTTCAACATACCGAACACGATATGCAACGACTGCGGGACGATAGACAAGCGTTACCTCAAGGAATGCCCGCACTGCCACAGCCACAACGTTGACTACATGACGCGCATCATCGGGTATCTAAAGCGCGTGAGCAACTTCAGCGAGGCACGGCAGGAGGAGGCGCAGCGGCGTTTCTACTATGATGCCGCACCCAAGGAACTAAACGAGGCATGAAAAACATGTTGACGACATGCTGAAATATGTAAACACCGGCGTGGTCTTCCAGGAAATCCCTGACGAGACCACGCTCTCGGTAAACATCTCGAACTGCCCAAACCGGTGCCCGGGCTGCCACAGCCGTTACCTGTGGGGCGATGTTGGCGAGGTGCTGGACACGGATGCCATCGACACCTTCGTGGAGGAGTATGGCAGTAACTTCACATGCCTGTGCTTCATGGGAGGAGACAGCGACCCGGCGGAGGTGGAACGCCTCGCCATGTATATACACCGGAAATACCCACGGCTGAAAGTGGGCTGGTACAGCGGCAGGCAGTATTTCCCGCACCACATAGACCGCAACGCGTTCGACTACTTCAAGCTCGGGCCGTACATCGCGCACCTTGGCTGCCTGAAGGACCGCACCACCAACCAGCGAATGTACCACAAGACCACCGACGGCCAATTCGAAGAAATCACCGAACGGTTCTGGGGTCAGGAATAGCAGGCTGCGTCAAGAAAAAACGGCGGGCAATATGCCGGCAAGCTGCCGCAAGCAGACTGTGAGCGGGACTGACAAGAAGGAATTGAGAAATCAGTGTTGTATAATGACCGTATGGGGATAAAAAGGGGCGCACCGGCAAGCCGGCGCGCCCTATTAAATTATCACACATGACAGTCATCATGCCTCATAAAAGCATCATCATTTCGTTATCTTGACAACGGTGTCGCCAATCCTAACGACGTAGATGCCGCTGGACGGGAGGTTTACAACGATGTTGCCCCTGCCGGAATTGTCGGCGTACACCTGGATGCCGTCAACGCCATAGACAGCAACGGCGCTGCCCTGCGGGTTGGTGATATTGAGCATGTTCCCGGAAGCGACGACACCTGGTTTCTCACGCAGCATGTTGCCGTCAATGGCAGACACGTCGTTTACAACACTCTCAAGGTTTGAGAACTTGCTCTCCCTGCGCTCAGGGCCAGCATAAGGATTACCGCTTCCCCTTGATTTAATGGCGCTGACCTTGTGATAAAGAGGAGAGTTATATGCCTTTACCGGTATATCCACATCGATTGATGTTCCCTCGTGCCAGCGTGAATAGAGGAACGGCTCCATGAGCGACTCGCCCTGCTTGTAGTTCTGGGTTATCTTCAGGTCGTCCATATAAAGGTTTCCCGCTCCCTTCACGGCATAGATGCCAATCACCGAACACTTCGAGCCCTTTGTGAGCTGAACGTTGAATGTTTTCCACGCCGCCGTCACGCCTTCCGGATATATAAGCTCCGCCTGCTCGAAGTCGCCAAGCTGCTCGTTATAGTTGAAGAGCGCGACTGCCGCCTGTGTCTGTGTCGGCACGGGGTTGCCCTGCTCGTCATACATGTTGTCGATCTCGCCATAAAGCTTTATGCTGAGGTTGATTTTACCATTGTCCTTCGACAGGTCAAGTTCCGGCGAGATAAGTCCGGCGTCACCCTGTCCGTTCATATACTGCCAGCCGTCAACACAGATGAAGTCGGTGTAAGGCATGTAGTGCTTCCCTCTCCATCCGGCCTGGCTCAGTTCCTTGATGTAAAGTTCGTCATACGAATTGAAATCGTGGTGTTCTATTGTCTGGCCTGTGAGATTGCCGTCAGCATCCCTCACTCCGTCGAAATTCTCGTCTGTTACGACGAACTCTCCGTCCTTCTCCGCCGTACGCACGTTGTATGCCCAGTAGTTGTACCTCTCCGCCGTTGGCACTTCACTCCACCTTGCTGTATATTTTGCCTGATGCACCTCGCTTGCAGACTCAAGCACGGGAGCATCCAGGTCGAACACCTCAACCGGCAGCGACTCTATGCTCTGGTGTTCGCCCTTCACGGCGCGCACGGTGTAGTAATAGGTTTCGCCAGACACTATGCCAGTGACGACGAATGAGTTGCCCGCAGCCGCCTGGTCGGTGAGGAAAGCCTTCGGCATACGCTTATCATCAAGCGAGTACACGTTTAGCAGGTAACTCTCTGCGCCATCCACGGCCTCCCAGTTGGCGGTGAAGCTGCCGCCCATGTAGTTGGAGTGCGGCAAGGTTACCGGCGTGTTTACATACTGGTCTATCTGGCAAACCCTTATGTCGTCAATACAAATCGGCAACGTTGGGTGCTGCACGAAATTGAACATCGTAGAGTGTCCCGTCCCCTGGAACATTATCTCATAGGTCTTCCACTCCTCAGTCATCTCCGGCAGTGCGACCGGCGCGCAGTATTCCCATCCCGTGGGCGACATGTTCTGTGTCTCGGCAGCCTCAACCGCCAGACCCGTAGCCGTGCCGCTCACGGCGCGTGCCTTGAACTGCACGAGCGCTATGCGGCATCGTCCGCCCACGTCAATCAGCGGCGTGTTGAGCTGTGCGCCATCATTGTTGTCGGCATCCATGTACAGGCAACCGCCTGCGGGGTAGACGAAGTGCGAGCCCCAGTTTGGCAGTGTGGTGTACTCCGGCTTGATGTTCCACCAATAAACTCCGCCGTCAACATACTCGTTGATTTCGGCATCGCGGTCAGGATTTTCCACCGTGCCGGTTGACATCTTTGAGAAATCCTCCCGCATTATCTCCACGACCTGCCCGTACGGGCTATAGTTCTCCTCGCCATCGTTCACCACACGCACGTTGGCAGCCGGTCGCGGCTGCTGCGCCTTGTTTGGCGCGAACGTCCGTACAGGGGCGTTAGGCATTGTTGCCTGCGTCCCCTCACGCGACATCATATTCTGCCCTGAAGCGGCCACCGACATTCCGGCGGCGAGGGCAATCATGGTAATTCTATTCATAGTAATGATTTTATTCTTTCGTTTTTATAATTTGCATTAACCATTTCCAAGTGTTAAAGACACCCGGCGTATATGGAAATGAAATCCCTTGAAGCCTTTTGCGCGGCTCCAAGGGATTTCGTTTTCCGTCACTTGCCTACACAAACCTTTGCTGTGTAAATCTTTCCGTTGCGGTCAGTAACCTTTATCACATAAGCACCCTGCACCAGTTTGGCATCGGTTGCTGTCATGCCTGCGGGAACATACTTGCTGGCAACGGTGCGCCCCATAAGGTCGTAAACCGTGACTGACACTGCGTCGATGCCACCGAAGTTGATTGCACCACCACAGTAGCTTATGCCACCACCGCCAACGATGATGTCTTCTATGCCTGTACCAACTCCTGACTTCTCCACCGCGAGGTGCAGTACAGGCAGGCAAGCCCAGCCAAATCCATCGCCTTGCTCTGCCACCTGGAAGTTGTTGTTGTCAAACAGCATACTGCGGTTTGTCGTTGCGTTCCAGTCGTCGTTGAACACCTTGAAAGAAACCGGGAACCACTCCTCGTTAACATCACCGTTCTTAAGCACGGTGACAACAAGGTTCTTGGTGTCGTCAAACTCGAACGGTGTTTCAAGGTTGAACACCAACATGTTGCCCTGTCCCTGCATCACCTTCATACTGCCCTCGAACACCTTCTTCTGTTCAGGAAGCGGCTTCCACTGCGGGTTTTCCTTACTGTATACCGCATCGTCTGTCATGCCGAGATACAACATAACGTTGAAATCAATGTTTTCGAGCGGTGTCACGCTGCTTGGATTTCCATCGTATTCAAATGCGAGGCGGTATATCTTACTGACATCCTTCATCTCATCAGTGTTGTAGATAGACTGCGAATGGCTGTACATGTCAGTGAACGAGATTGGGATACGCGTGTTTACGCCCTCGAAATCTCCGTTGATGTCCCTGTTGAAAGGCTTTGTACCCTCCGGCTCGGCAAATACACTTATGCTCTCCGTGATGTCATTGGACACATCCTCGTCACCTGGCAATACAACTACGCCAGCCAACAGGAAGTCGCCTTCCACGTCGGGAGTTACATTCACCTTTATGAGCGTGTCGGCCTGCGATGCGAGAGGCTCACTCACCTCTGTCTCGCCGAGCATGACGCGGTTTCCGCCGTCAACGCGCACAGCCTGCACCTTGTAGGAACTTGCTGCCCTTGCGCCCTTGTTCTTGACCTTTACGGCATATTCATTTTCAGTGCCCTTCACGGCGATCGCATTGCCCTCTATTGCCATTGCGGCGAGGTCATTGTCAAACACCTCCTCAATCCACGCGCCCGAAACGGTTATGTCGTCATAGGGCTTGTTCTCGTAGTCCTTGTCATAGTAGTGGTAGGCGAAGTTATACTCACCGTCACTCTCTGGCTTGTAGAACACCTCGAATTCCAAAGTCTCATTCCAATTGAAGTGCTTGAAATCCTTCCACTGCTTCAGTTCCACATTCTGAGCCTCTGCCGTCGCGCCCTTGCCTACGGTTATGCTGAATGTCTGTGCGCGGTCCGGGGTGCGCTCTGTGGTGCAATACTGGAAGTAGACACGCAATTTCACCTTGTATGTCTTCCCACCCTTCAGGTTAACGGCCGGCGAAACGACATACTCGTCGTTGCCATAGGTTGAAGTGCTGATGTGGAATCCCTTGGGTTCCATGTTGTCCCTGTACTCGAACTTGGTACCGTCACCGTTGGCGTCAACGCTTGTCCACTGGCTGCCTTCCTCCATCGTGTCGAATGTCGTGTGATAAGGAGTGTCGTAGGCGTTGCCCGCCATTACGGACGGGCTCTCTGCCTCAAGGTCGCCTCCGTCTGCAGTGTATGCCCTTATGGTGTAGTAGTATGAGTTCATGCCACCCAAATCGTTGTCAGTTAATGTTGTCGTGCTTATTCCTGTCGCAACAACCTTTTTGTCAGGCATTCGCTTTACATCATACTTCACGTTTGCCTTGTCAAACCAACCGTCATTCTTTCCGACCGAAGGCTGTTCCCATGCAAGGGTCAGCGATTTGTTGCTGTTCTTCGTCAGTGTCACGTTCTCTGCATATCCCGGTACGTCGCGTCCGGAGAATGCCCTCCAAGTGTTCTCGACACCTTTCTCGCCGATTACCCGGCAAGGCACGATGTAGTAAACATGCACGCCCTGTGTCGCAGTATTGTCTGTCCATGTCATCTCGCCGCCCACTTCCACATTGTTTTTCAGTGTTGCCACGAGTTTGTCGTCCTCTGTGCCGTCACGGTAAACGAGAACCTCGGCAAGCCCGGCCAGGGGTTCCTTTTTCCATGACGTGGTGGGGTTCTTCCATTTCAGAGTCACCACACCGTTGTCATCGAATGTGGACGACAGTTCGGTGACGCGGCTTGCGGCATCCAGCGAAGCAGGCACCGTGCCGGGTATGTACATACCAGTGACTATATCGCCATATCCCATGGGGCCTTTCTCGTCCATCACGCCGGTTTCGGTGTTCAGTTTGTACAAGTGCTGGTAGCCTTCGGTGTTTGCGGCAGCGATATACAGGTCACCCGTCCCCGGTTCAAAGTACATCGTGTTCTGGAAATACATCTTGAAGTCATAGCCATCCCTCTTGAGTTTTATCACCTTGTCCTCCTTATACCCATTGTTCGGGTTGAGCGTTACGAGGCGCGAGCCATCTACTGTATTGCCGTCGCTTGAATTCCATCTGGCAGCCCACAGCGTGCCATAGGCATCGTATGCGATGGCGAAGTAATACTGGTCGAGGTCTGCCAGTTTGGTGTAAGCGCCCGTCTGGGCGTTTATCTCGCCGAACGTGGAGGCCACTGTGCCGTCGCGCTTGCGGGCCATTGCCATCAGTTTGCCCGTGGCTGGGTCTGTTGACATAGACTCAATGAAGTCCCAGTTGTTCTCCAATGCCGACAAGTCTGTCAACTGTGTCCATGTGCCATGCTCCAGGTCAACGGATGCGAAAGCCCGTGGGTGGTTGATGTTGAAATCATAGCGGTAATAGAAGAACGCGAGATACTTGCCGTTGTGGTATGTGCCACTCGACATTGTCCATCTACGCAACTCGTCTTCCTCGCGCGACATTATGATTCCGGTCTTGGTCAGGAATCTCGGCCTGTTTGAGTAGAAATACACAAAGCCTGGGTCACGGTTGTAGTCGGTGACGGTCGAGGCCCACATCTTAGTGCCCCAGTCCTTGTCGTCGTTCAGCCCCCCGAGCGGGACATTGCGTGCGGGACCGTTTTCTCTAACTACCGGCGCGCGGCCCGGAAAGTGGTCAATGGTGCGCACCTTCTGGCCATTGTCGGCATTTGCGAGCGACACGCACATCAGCATGGCGCACGCCAGGAAAGTAATTTTCTTTTTCATTTAATATAACAATTTAGTTAAACATTTTTCTTCATCAATGTAAGTGAGTGTTCAAAATCAGCCGAATATGACCGAATATATTTGTTTAACCTTAAAAAGTGCCCTGAAATTTCCCGGCCAATGATGAACACTCACACTACATTTATCTTATAATTATCTTGGAGCTCGAAGTCCCCTGCCTCCTTATATATATGCCCGGCCTGAGGTTTCCCGCGCCGACTTTCATCCCCTCAAGAGTGAAATACTCAACGGGTGCGGCCTCTGCATTGCCGGCCGGAGAGATGCCTGCGGAGACATCGACGGGAAGGACGAGTTTGAAATGACCGTTCTTGTTTGCCCAGTACCATGTGTCCACCACGGATGGGAACTTGATGCACAATGACTTCCTGGGGAAAGTTATCTCGTTGCCGACGCACTTGCCATAAAGGCCCATGGCCTCTATTTCCTCCTTCGTGTTCGTCCCCTCGACAAGGTATCTGTCAGCCCTGCTCCACGGCACCATAATGCCCACGTTGAAAGTGAGGCCGCAGCCGTATTCCATCTTGTGTATCACGACACGGTTCTGGTCGGAAGCGTCAATCTCCATGTAGTAGCGGTGGCTGGTGTCGTAGTTCTGGCTGGTGGCATACTGGTAGTGGGGCGGCCCGTATGGGTCGACGAGGCGGAACAGCCCTGGCGTCTTCGTGCTTTCCTGCACCGGCACCTGTGTTGTAACAACATCAATGCCAATCTGCACGTCACAGTCGGCAAGGAAACCGTCGGTGTAGCTTGCGGTGCCTATGTCCTTCCAGTCGGTGTCAAGGTATGAGAACTCTTCTGTCAAATGAACGGCATCTTTCGGCTCACCTTTATAATAAGGCACCGCTACGAAGGTGTACGTCCCGTCTTTCTCGTACCGGAAGAGGTGCTCACCGCTCGCGGAGATCTCCTCAGACGCTATCGAGCCGTCGGCGATGCCGCCTGCCATGTCATAGTCATAGTCACCCTCCAGCATGGCAACCTTTACCTTCTCCACGTCCTTGCCGATGTTGAAATCAACGGGGATGAACGATTTACCGTCTTGCTCCACCATGTCCTTTATCGTCATGACAACGTCGAGGTCTGGCGCTCCGGGGATTTTCAGGCGGAACTTTCCGTTTGCGTTTGCAATCTTGTAGTTCATCTGCCCACCCCCGCCGTCAGGCACCGTGCCGTCAACGACAAGCAGGGTTCGCTCGGGGAAAGTTATGACGCCATCCTTTAGGATGCCGCAGATACCCTCCGTTACGGCAGCGTTGAACTTTCCCTTGTCGTAATAGTCGCCCGCCATGGAATTTATCATTATGTTGCCGTTCCCCAAGTTCAGTCCAGTGTCATAAAGCCGGAAAAAGACCTGTTCGGGATTGGTGGCGTTGATTTCCATATAGGTGTCGCCATCAAACTGCGCGGGGTTGTACGGGTAATGCTTGTAAGGCGACACCAGGCGGTATAGGCCCGGGGTGGTTGTGCTTTCCTCGAAGTCCACCTCAAACTCGTAATTGTCCACAAGATACAGGGCCGTCACCATGTCATCGCGGAACAGACCCTTGCCAATGGGTTTCCAATTTCCGTCATCCGCCTTTGCTACATTTTTCCGCAAGGATGAGGCATACAGGTCGGAGTCCGCCACAGGAACCCTCACCGTTTTATACTGCGCGTTCGCCGCACTGAAAAAAAAGACCGCAAGCAGCGTCAGCAATTCTTTGAGTAAAGATTGTTTTTTCATATTTCCCTTTTTTGTTATTTTATCAAATAAAGAAGTGATAGATTCTTACATGTCATGCATTTCGGTGGCAAATATATAAAAAAAGGACACTCTTGCAAAGCAAAAGCGTCCTTTTGAGTTTCTAATTCGTGAAATAGTAAAAAATTCATGGCAAAAGCGTGCTTTTGCCACCATTATTCAGCAAAATCATTTGCAAAGCGTACAACCTGCGCACTTGCCAAACTGTCCACGGAAACGCTGTTCGACGAGGTGGTGCAGGCGGTCGCGAAGCGGTTCGAGTTGCATTTTGTCAATCACCTCATTGATGAAAGCAAGCTCGAGAAGCAGCTTCGCCTCTTTCAGCGTTATGCCCCTCTGGCGCATGTAGAACAGCGCCGCATCGTTGAGCTGCCCCACTGTGCTTCCGTGCGCGCACTTCACGTCGTCGGCGTATATTTCCAGCATAGGCTGCGAGTACATCCGCGCCATCTTCGATGCGCACAGGTTCTGGTTTGTCTCCTGCGATATTGTCTTCTGCGCGCCATGCTCCACGAGAATCCTGCCTGCAAACGCCCCTACGGCATTCTCGTCAAGTACATATTTATATAGTTCGTTGCTCGTGCAGTGAGGCACGCGGTGGACGATGAGCGTGTTGTTGTCAACATGCTGCCTCTTGTCTGCCATGACGCATCCGCACAGGTTGCACTCCGCGCCCTCGCCGTTGAAGACGAGGTCGGTGCGGTTGCGCGTCACGCCGTTGTGCAGCGTTATTATGTTGTGGTTCACATAACTGTTGGCCTTCTGGTCGATATACACGTTGCTCACGCGCACGTTTCCCGCATGTGTCTCCTCAAGGCAGTAGAACTCGAGGCGCGCGCCGTCGGCAACGCTTGCCTCCACAATCTGCGTGGTGAGGAAATTGCTGTCATCGGCAGTGTGGTCGCAGAATAGCAACTTTATCTCCGCGCCCTCCTCCAGGACAATCAGCACGCGGCGGTTGGTCATGAAGTTGACGTTGCCCCGCGCGCCATGCTCACCAGTCGCACCCTGACGTGCCGGCGCCACAGGCGACTTGAGCATGTTGATCACCTGCACGGCGCGCTCCACCTTGACGCCACGCGGCACATAGACGAAAATGCCGTCCTGCGCCAGCATTGTGTTGAGAGCCGTCACGGCGTCCTCCTCCGTCCTGGCAATCTTTCCGTAATACTTGGCCACCAGCTGCGGGCGCTCGGATGCCACCTTTGCGAGACTGTCAACAATAACGCCCTCCGGCAGGCGGCTGCTGGGCAGTGTCCTGCTGTAGAAGGCATCGTTAATAACGAAATAGAGCGACGTGCTGAGGTTGGGAACGTCGCAACGGAATGCCTTGTACGGGTTCACCGGAATCTCAAACCGCCTCAGGTTAAGTCCGTAGTCGGGGGCGAAAAGCGATGGGATGTCGGTGTATTTGTACCGCTCCACCTTTTTGGTTGGAAAACCGAGGCGCGCGAAATTGCGAAATGCCTCGTCGCGCAGGGCGTTCATCACCTCCGCGCTGTGTTCCTTTATCACCCCGGCAGACTGGCTGTACAGGTCTATATATTGCTGTTCACTTCTCATAACTGTCTATTACTCAATCCTCTCCCGCTTCTTCCTTGATCCAGTCGTAGCCGTGTTCCTGTATTGCCTTGGCAAGTTCGGGGCCGGCAGTCTTCACTATACGGCCCTTGTAGAGCACATGCACGAAATCCGGGCGTATCATCTCGAGCAGGCGATCGTAGTGGGTTATCACTATGCACGAGCTCTCCGGAGTGGCGAGTTTGTTCACGCCATCCGCCACGATGCGCATTGCGTCCACATCGAGGCCCGAGTCGGTCTCGTCGAGTATGCTCATCTTCGGCTCGAGCATCGCCATCTGGAAAATCTCGTTGCGTTTCTTCTCTCCCCCGCTGAAGCCCTCGTTCACCGAGCGGTTCGACAGTTTCGAGTCCAGTTCCACCACCTTGCGCTTCTCCCTCATCATCTTGAGGAACTCGGCGGCGTTGAGCGGCTCCTCGCCGTGGTACTTGCGCTTCTCGTTCACGGCGGCGCGCATGAAGTTGGTCATCGACACCCCCGGTATCTCCACGGGATATTGGAATGAGAGGAAAATGCCCTCGTGGGCGCGGTCCTCCGGCTTCATCTCCAGGAGGTTCTTGCCGTTGAACACCACCGTCCCCCCCGTCACCTCATAAAGTGGGTTTCCCACGAGCACCGCGCTGAGCGTGGACTTGCCGGAGCCGTTGGGTCCCATTATGGCATGTGTCTCGCCGTCGTTGATGACGAGGTCTATGCCACGGAGTATTTCTTTGCCGCCTATGCTGGCGTGTAAGTTTCTAACCTCTAACATATTTTTGACTTGTCGTTTATTCCTTGTTACAGCAACCTGATATCAATGATGGCTCACGCCGGCGTAAGCCAGTGTGCGGCCGTCTTTATCCCACCGTTCCCTCAAGCGAGACGGAAAGCAGTTTCTGCGCCTCCACGGCAAATTCCATGGGGAGTTTGTTCAGCACATCCTTGGCATATCCGTTGACGATCAGCCCCACGGCCTGCTCGGTGGGTATGCCGCGCTGGTTGCAGTAGAACAGCTGGTCCTCGGATATTTTGCTCGTCGTTGCCTCGTGCTCGAAGATGGCGGTGTCGTTATGCACGTCCATATACGGGAAGGTGTGCGCCCCGCAGTCGCTGCCAAGCAGCAGCGAGTCGCACGAGCTGTAGTTGCGCGCGTTCTCCGCCGTTGCCGCCGCCCGCACCAGCCCTCGGTATGAGTTCTGCGAATGCCCGGCGGAAATGCCCTTCGAGATGATTGTCGACTTGGTGTTGCGCCCGAGGTGTATCATCTTTGTCCCGGTGTCGGCCTCCTGGTGGTGGTTAGTCACGGCAACGCTGTAGAACTCTGCCTGCGAGTTGTCGCCGCGCAGTATGCACGACGGGTATTTCCACGTCACCGCGCTTCCGGTCTCCACCTGCGTCCACGACAGTTTCGAGCCTTCGCCGCGCAGCTCGCCGCGCTTCGTCACGAGGTTCAGCACGCCGCCCTTGCCATGCTCGTCGCCGGGATACCAGTTCTGCACCGTGGAGTATTTCACCTCGGCGCGGTCGTTGACTATTATCTCGACGATGGCGGCATGTAGTTGGTTCTCATCGCGCATCGGGGCAGTGCAGCCCTCCAGGTACGAGACGTATGCGTCGTCGTCGGCAACAATCAGCGTGCGCTCGAACTGCCCCGTGTTGCGGGCGTTGATGCGGAAATAGCTGCTCAGTTCCATCGGCGAGCGCACCCCTTTCGGGATATAAACGAACGAGCCGTCGCTGAACACGGCACTGTTCAATGCGGCAAAGAAATTGTCGCGGTATGGCACCACCGTGCCGAGATATTTCCTGACGAGGTCGGGGTGCTGCTTCACGGCATCCCCTATCGAGCAGAATATGATTCCCTTCTCGGCGAGTTTTTTCTTGAACGTCGTCTTGACCGACACCGAGTCCATTATGGCATCCACGGCGGTTCCGCTCAGCGCGAGCCGCTCCTCGAGCGGGATGCCGAGTTTGTCGAATGTCTTCATCAGCTCCGGGTCGATGTCCTCTGCCGTCGCCGGTCCTTCCTTCTTAGGTTTTGCCAGCGGGTCGGCATAGTAGGAAATCGCCTGGTAGTCTATCGGCGGCAGGTTGACATGCCCCCAGTCAGGCTGTTTCATCGTCTGCCAGTGGCGGAATGCCTTGAGGCGGAACTCCAGCAGCCAGTCTGGCTCGCCCTTCTTGGCAGAAATGAGGCGCACGACATCCTCGTTGAGCCCCTTCTCTATAATATCCGTATGCACGTCGGTGGTGAATCCGAACTCATATTTCTGATCCGCCACCTTGCGCACGAAATCGTTGTTTCCCTTGTTCACAAATCATTATGATTTATCTGGCAGCCGGCAAACTTGATTGCCCGGCAGTCAGAGTTTCTGTTCAACCTCTATCTCGGTGAACGTCTCAATTATGTCACCCACCTCTATGTCGTTGTAGTTGACGAGCGAGATGCCGCACTCCAGTCCCGTCGCCACTTCCTTCGCGTCATCCTTGTAGCGTTTCAGCGCGTCGATGGCGGCGGTGTGCACCACGATGCCGTCGCGCACCACCCTCGCCTTGTCCTTGTTGTGCACCTTCCCGTCGGTGACGAGGCCGCCGGCCACGGTGCCGACCTTCGAGATCTTGAACACCTGCTTCACCTCTATCTCTCCGGTGACTATCTCCTTCTTCACCTTGTCGAGCATTCCCTCCATCGTCGATTTCACCTCGTCGATGGCGTCGTATATTATTGAATATGTGTTTATCTCAACGCCCTCGCGCTCCGCAATCCTGCGGGCATCGGCAGACGGGCGCACCTGGAAGCCTACTATGATGGCGTCAGATGCACTTGCCAGCATCACGTCGTTCTCGCTGATCTGTCCCACCGCCTTGTTGATTACGTTCACCTGCACCTTCTCCGTTGACAGTTTTATGAACGAGTCTGCCAGAGCCTCGATACTGCCGTCGGTGTCACCCTTCACGATGATGTTCAGTTCGTGGAACTCGCCGAGCGCTATGCGGTGGCTGATGTCGTCGAGGCCGAGTTTCCTGGTTGTCCGCAGGCTCTGCTCGCGCTGCAGCTGCGTGCGCTTGTTGGTAATGTCGCGCGCTTCCTGTTCCGATTCCATCACATGGAACGAGTCGCCGGCCGTCGGCGCGCCATTGAGGCCGAGGATTATCGCCGGCTCTGATGGCTTTGCCTCCTGGATGCGCTGGTTTCGCTCGTTGAACATCGCCTTTATACGTCCGTATGACGTTCCGGCAAGCACCACGTCGCCTATTTTCAGCGTTCCGTTTGACACGAGCACCGTGCTGACATAGCCGCGCCCCTTGTCGAGCGACGACTCTATTATCGAGCCGGTGGCATTGCGGTTCGGGTTGGCCTTGAGGTCGAGCATCTCGGCCTCGAGCAGCACCTTTTCCAACAGTTCGTTCACGCCGATGCCTTTCTTTGCCGATATTTCCTGGCACTGGTATTTTCCGCCCCACTCTTCCACGAGCAGGTTCATTTTTGACAGGTCCTCGCGTATCTTGTCGGGGTTTGCCCCTGGCTTGTCAATCTTGTTTATGGCGAACACCATAGGCACGTTGGCGGCCTGCGCATGCGCGATGGCCTCCTTGGTGGTGGGCATCACGGAGTCGTCGGCGGCAATGATGATGATTGCGATGTCCGTCACCTGCGCTCCACGGGCGCGCATGGCGGTGAACGCCTCGTGCCCGGGGGTGTCGAGGAACGTTATTTCCCTTCCGTCACCGAGTGTCACGTTGTATGCGCCGATGTGCTGCGTGATGCCCCCGGCTTCGCCGGCGATGACGTTGGTGTTGCGGATATGGTCGAGCAGCGATGTCTTTCCGTGGTCAACATGCCCCATGACGGTGACGATGGGGGCGCGCGACACGAGGTCGTTCTCGTCGTCCACCTCCTCGGTTATCGCCTCCTGCACCTCGGCGCTCACATACTCCGTCTTGAAGCCGAACTCGTCTGCCACGATGTTTATCGTCTCTGCGTCGAGACGCTGGTTGATGCTCACCATTATGCCGAGCGACATGCATGTGCCTATCACCTGGTTTACGCCAACGTCCATCATGGTGGCAAGTTCGCTCACGGTGACGAACTCCGTCAGTTTCAGCACCTTGCTCTCTGCGCGTGCCTCTGCCTTCTGTGCGTCCATCTTCTCCTGCGCGGCGTCGCGCTTCTCCCTGCGGTATTTCGCGCCTTTCTTGTTCTTGGACTTCGATGTGAGCCGCGCGAGCGTCTCCTTAACCTGCTTTGCAACGTCCTCCTCGTTCACCTCGAGCGGTTTCTGGGGGCGGTTCTTGCGCCTTCTCTTTACGCTGCCCTGCTGCACTTTTCCTCCGCCGCCCTGTTGCTGAGAGGCCTGCCGTGCCGCTGCGGCTATGTCAACGCGCTCCTTCGTGATGCGCTGGCGTTTCTTCTTTCCGCCGCCCTGCGTTTTGCCCTGTGCGGCCTTCTCCTCGCGCTCGCGCCGCCTCTCCTCCTTGGTTTTCTTCTTGGGGCGCGTGCTCTGGTTTATCTCGTCGAGGTTTATCGAGCCCAGCACCTTCACGCGCGGGGCGAGTTCTTCCTCGCTCCTGAGTGTGAACACTTCGTTCTTCTTTTCTTCGTTCTTCTCAGTCTGCACTTCTTCCGCCTTCTGCGGTTTCGGCTGCCCTGCGTCGGCATGTTGCGCTGCGTTCTGCGCCTGCGCCTTCCGTTTCGTGTCGTGCGGCTTCGGCGCCTGCTGCTTTGGCGCGTCTCCCACGCCTTTCGCCTCCGCGCCATTCGCCTCGGCCTTTGGCATCGCCTTATTCCCGGCCGCCGTTTCCGGCTTAGTTTCCCCGACGGTTTTTTCCGGCATTTTCACCGCAGGCCCGGTTGTTTTCCCCGTCACGGCGGCGGTATTTTCCTTTTCCGCTTTAGGGCTGTGTTTTTTTGCCGCCGGCTTTCCTATCCCGTCAAGGTCAATCTTGCCGAGCGGCGTGTAAACCTGCGTTCTGGGTTGTTCTGCCTTGCGTTCCACCTTTTTCTCCGTCTTACGCTTTTCCTTGGGTTTTTTAGGGAACAGCTTGCCGGCATCGTCCTTGACTTCCTTGTCTTTCTTGAAAGCCTCAACCAGGGCGTTGTACTGAGCCTCGCTGAGTTTGAAGCTCATCTCCGGCTTCACCTCACCGAGGTTCGGTCTCTTCTCGAGGAATTCAACTGCCGTTTGAAGACCGATGTTCAATTCTCTTATTGCCTTATTTAATCTTACGTTCATCTATATATTTTCAGGTTTCTTGTTCTTTTAATGTTCTTCGCTATTGACACTTGAGCCATTCCGCATGGCAACTGTCTCTTTGAGAGAAGTCGGGTCCCCGTGTTGTCCGTCGCCGGACATTGTTGCTGCTGTTCACCCCAGCGTGACGCTGCCCTGCGGGCGTGGCGCTCACTGCTCGAACTCTGCCTTCAGTATGCGGATGACGTTGTCCACTGTTTCCTCCTCGAGGTCAGCCTTCTCGATGAGCATCTCGCGCGGGGCGTTGATCACGGCCTTCGCCGTGTCGAGCCCGATGCCCTTGATTGCGTCGATGACCCACTGGTCTATCTCGTCGGCGAACTCGTCAAGATAGATGTCCTCGTCGGCCTCGCTCTCGTCGACCTCGCGGAACACGTCGATGGTGTAGCCCGTGAGCATCGAGGCGAGCTTGATGTTAAGGCCGCCGCGGCCAATGGCGAGCGACACCTCCTCGGGCTTCAGATACACCTCGGCCTTCATGTTCTCGTCGTCGATGTTGAGGCTCGACACCTTCGCCGGGCTGAGCGACCGCTGTATGAAGAGCTTGTTGTTCGACGTGTAGTTTATCACGTCGATGTTCTCGTTGCACAGCTCGCGCACTATGCCGCGCACGCGCCCGCCGTTTACGCCGACGCACGCTCCAACCGGGTCGATGCGCTCGTCGTAGCTTTCCACTGCCACCTTGGCTCTCTCGCCCGGCATCCGCGCCACGCGGCGCACCGTTATCAGCCCGTCGGCAATCTCGGGCACCTCGGCCTCGAGCAGCCTCTCGAGGAACACCGGGCTGGTGCGGCTCAGGATTATCTTCGGGTTGTTGTTCTCGTTGTCAACGCGCAGTATGACGGCGCGGATGGTCTCTCCCTTGTGGTAGATGTCCCTCTGTATCTGCTCGCTCTTGGGGAGTATCAGCTCGTTGTTGTCATCGTCAACGAGCAGCACCTCGCGCTTCCACACCTGATACACCTCGGCGCTTATCACCTGCCCCACGCGGTCCTTGTATTTGTTGTACAGGGAGTCGTGCTCCAGCTCAAGTATCTTGGACGACAGCGTCTGGCGGAGGTTCAGTATGGCGCGGCGGCCGAACTTCGCGAAGTCGACGCGCTCTGACACGTCCTCGCCAACCTCGTAGTCGCCCTCGATCTTGCGCGCGTCGCTCAGTGAGATCTCCTTGTTCTCGTCCTGCACCTCACCGTCTGCCACCACGACGCGGTTACGGTAAATCTCGAAGTCGCCCTTGTCGGGGTTCACGATAACGTCGAAGTTCTCATCGGAACCGTATATCTTCGCTATCACGTTGCGGAAACTTTCCTCAAGCACGCTAACAAGGGTGGTGCGGTCGATGTGCTTCGACTCGTTGAACTCCTTAAAGGTATCGACCATGCTTATGGTCTCTTTCTTTGTTGCCATTTTATATCTTTTTTGTTTCTTGTCATATTTGTTTGCGGCGCAGCCGCGCCGCAGCCCGGCCCGCACGGCGTCAGAACTTGATGAGGTACTTGCAGTATTTCACCTCGTCCATGCTGAACTCGTGGTCAACGTCTTGCGTGACGGGGCGTTTCCTGCCCTCGACCTTGGCCTTCTCCTGGACGCTGACGGTGAATTTCCTGCCATCGACGGCCTTCAGCGTACCCTTCACCTTTTTACCTCCGGCAGTAAGCACCTCCACCTCCTTGCCGATGAAGTTGCGGTATTGCTGCTCCACCTTGAACGGTTGCCCGAGCCCTGCCGAGCCCACCTCCAGGTCATAGTCCTCCTCGTCACGGCTGAGATGCTCCTCTATGAAGCGGCTCAGCTCGACACAGTCCTCAATCCACACCCCGTCGGCATGGTCGATTTCCACCACGATTTTGTTGTCCGCGCTGACGTCAACATCCACGAGGAAATACTCCTTGCCCTCAAGCCACTGGTTCACAAGTTCGCCTACAATCTTCCTGTCAATCATTCTAACGTATTACATTTATTTAAATGGAAATGTGGAACTCCGAGAAGCCCCACATTCCACCGAACGTTTGCAAAGGTACATTTTTTTTTATTTCCATACAAGTGTTTTCCGTAAAAAAACAGCCAATGGAACAAAAAAGTCGCCTTCCTTATTTGCCTCGCAGCGTTTCAGGCCTGCAAATAGTGCGGAGATTAAACCCAAACCGGTCATTGCAACACTGATTTTCCCATTTCGTCTTGGCAACCGGCTGCAATCAGTTCGGGCTACGATAACCGATTTGGGTTCAATAGCCGCATGGCCTCGCATCATCAGGAACGGCGGTGTGGGGATTGCGTGAGGCGGGCATGCGACAGTCTGAATATGAGAAAGCAAGAGGGTGTGTCAAAACACCCAATATGAAAATATTAAACTCGTTGTGTGTCCAT
>URLI01000038.1 GCA_900548585.1 uncultured Prevotella sp.
AAAGGTAGTCATTTTGGGCGAATTGACCAAATTTTATACAACATAAATAGTTAATCGTCAAATAGTTAAGGTTATTTAGCAGACCCTATTTACCATGTCCCTTGCAATTCACAAACTTTGACTGATGTTTTTTGAAAAGGATTCAAAACTATATTTTGTATATGGCGAAGAAACCAAGTTGCTTATGGATTTCGATTTGATTGTTGGAGATAAAGCAAATGAAATCCCATGTCGTTCAGTTGTTCTTTGAACCTTTCTACAACAGGCTGTCTATTGACACCTAAAATACCGGCTGTCCCCGAAAATGGCTATCTTTGCTCATGGTTATAATATTGTTTTTTTCAAAAAAGACTGGTGATGCAAAAAAATGCGCATGTTTTTTTGGTGTTATGCGGATAAATGTATAATTTTGCAACAAATAAAATCAAACTGACAGACAACATGAAAATAAAAACAAAACGGCTGGAAGCCTTGAAGATGATTATTTCCAGTATGGAACTGGGGTCGCAGGAAGAGGTCCTGAAAGTCCTTGCCAAGGAAGGCTTCAAGCTGACGCAGGCCACGCTTAGCCGTGACCTAAAGCAGCTGAAGGTGGCAAAGGCAGCGTCGATGAACGGTAAATATGTGTATGTGCTGCCGAACGACACGATGTACAAGCGCGTCACGAAGCCAATGTCGGCGATGGAGATGCTGAAGTCGAGCGGCTGCGTATCGATAAATTTCTCCGGCAACATGGGTGTGATAAAGACGCGGCCGGGATATGCGTCGAGCATTGCCTACAATATCGACGAGAGCAACATACCTCAGATATTGGGTACCATTGCCGGGGACGACACGATATTCATCGTGATAAAGGAAGGCTGCACGCGCGGGGAGACTGTCGAGGCGCTGCACGACATCGTCCCGGAAAGGAAATGAGCGCATTCTATCCCAAGTCGGTCATTACGACACTGGTTTTTCCATTTCGTCCTGGCAGTCCCGTTCCCCGTCTGCAATCAGTTCGGGCTCCAATGACCGGTTGGGGTTAAACCCAAATGCGGTCATTACAACACAGATTTTTCAATTTCATCCTGGAAACCTGTTCCCCGGCTGCTTGCAGTCGCTTGCCGGCATCTTGCCCGTTGTTTTTTCTTGACGTAGCCCGCTACGCCTGCAAAAAAACAACAGCCAATCTGCTTGGGCAACCAACTACAATCAGTTCGGGCTCTAATGACCGATTTGGGTTAAAAAACAACAGTAACAAAAATCCCGCCCCATATTCTGAAATGGGACGGGAAATATTATGGGAAATGAAGTTCTTACGCTTATTCTGCCTTTGCCTCTGAATTGGTTTCCGGCTGAACATCCGCCTTTGCTTCAGTCTTTGGCTCTGCTGTTGCCTCAGCCTTTGCCTCGGTCTTGGGTGCCGACTTTTTCCCTGCGCGGCGCGTGCGCTTGACAGCCGTCTTAGGAGTCTTTGCCATGTTCTCGTCGAAGTCAACCAGTTCGATGAATGCCATATCCGAGCCATCACCCTGACGTGATCCGAGTTTGATCACGCGTGTGTAACCGCCTGGGCGGTCACCCACCTTCTGCGAGATTTCCCCGAAGAGGGTCTTCAGAGCCTCTTTGTTCTGCAAATAACTGAACACAACGCGGCGCGAGTGTGTGGAGTCGTCCTTGCAGCGGGTTATCAGTGGTTCTACATACTTTTTAAGTGCCTTGGCTTTGGCAACGGTCGTAGTGATTCTTTTGTGCTCGATCAGCGATATTGCCATGTTTGCAAGCATTGCGTGACGGTGATCAGCAGTACGGCCGAGGTGGTTGAATTTTTTACCGTGTCTCATTGTTTTGTTTTACTTTAGGAACAAGGGACGTGCATCGTCAGCACATCAGTCCTTCTCCAGTTTATACTTTGAAATGTCGGTTCCGAACTGCAGATTCAGACCTTCGAGCAAATCATCAAGCTCAGAAAGCGATTTCTTGCCGAAGTTGCGGAATTTCAGGAGGTCGGTCTTGTTGTACTGCACGAGGTCGCCGAGCGTGTCAACGTCGGCAGCCTTCAGGCAGTTGAGTGCACGAACGCTGAGGTTCATGTCAACAAGACGTGTCTTGAGAAGTTGCCTCATGTGGAGCACTTCCTCGTCGAACTCCTGGTTGCCATCCACGTCTGTGTTTTCAATGGTGATCTTCTCGTCGGAGAAGAGCATGAAATGGCAGATGAGGATCTTGGCAGCCTCCTTCAGCGCATCCTTCGGGTGTAAGGAACCGTCCGTCGTAACCTCAAGCACGAGTTTGTCGTAGTCGGTCTTCTGCTCGACGCGGTACGGCTCAACAGCGAACTTGACGTTGCGGATGGGTGTGTAAATGGAATCTATTGGAATTACGTTGACATCGGTGCAGAACTCGCGGTTCTCGTCGGCAGGGACATATCCCCGCCCCTTGTTTATCGTGAGGTCTATCTGCATCGATGCCTTTGAGTCTAAATGACAAATCACCAAATCCGGGTTTAACACTTCAAATCCAGTCAGATACTTGCCTATGTCACCAGCTTTGAATTCGGTGGAATTCTCTACGGTGATACTAACTTTCTCGTTCTCAAATTCTTCTACTACTTGTTTGAAGCGAACTTGCTTCAGGTTCAGGATGATGTTCGTGACATCTTCCTTTACACCGGGAACGGATGAGAACTCATGCTCAACACCAGCAATCTTGATGGTGTTGATGGCATAGCCCTCGAGTGAAGACAGGAGAATGCGGCGCAACGCGTTACCAATGGTAACACCGAAGCCCGGCTCAAGTGGACGAAACTCGAACTTGCCGAATTTGTCGTTTGCCTCCAGCATCACTACTTTATCAGGTTTTTGAAATGCTAATATCGCCATTAATTTAATGATTTGATTAGTTCTTAGAATACAATTCTACGATTAACTGCTCCTTGATGTTCTCAGGAATGTCCGCGCGGTCGGGCACATGCAGGAACTTGCCGCTCTTTGAAGCTTCGTCCCACTCCATCCAAGGATACTTGCTGTGGTTGTATCCTGCCAGGGCATTCTCCACAACCTCAAGCGACTTGGATTTCTCGCGCACTCCGACGACCTGCCCGGGCTTTACCGCATAAGACGGAATGCTGACCACTTTGCCATCCACCACGATATGCCGGTGGTTGACGAGCTGGCGGGCAGCTGCACGCGTGGGTGCTATTCCGAGGCGGAACACCACGTTGTCGAGACGGCACTCAAGATGCTGGAGCAGCACCTCACCTGTTATGCCGCCTGACTTGGCAGCCTTGTCAAACAGGTTGCGGAACTGACGCTCAAGAAGGCCGTAAGTGTATTTTGCCTTCTGCTTCTCTGCCAGCATGACCCCATACTCCGACACCTTGCGGCGGCGGTTCTGGCCATGCTGTCCGGGAGGGAAGTTCCTCCGGGACAAAACTTTGTCTGCGCCGAATATGGGCTCACCAAAACGGCGCGCAATTTTTGATTTCGGTCCTATATATCTTGCCATGTTACTTTGATATAAATTCTTATGTTAATACTTGTTTTTATAACCTGGGGACCGTCCGCTTTGATGGAAGGGAGATCCCAAAGGCAATACACACTATACGCGGCGGCGCTTCGGCGGGCGGCAGCCGTTGTGTGGCAGCGGCGTCACGTCAACGATCTCGACAACCTCTATCCCGGCATTGTGGATTGCGCGGATCGCGCTCTCACGCCCGTTTCCGGGTCCCTTGACGAAGGCCTTCACTTTGCGTAGCCCGAGGTCGTAAGCGCTCTTCGCGCAGTCCTCCGCAGCCATCTGTGCTGCGTATGGGGTGTTCTTCTTTGAGCCTCTGAAGCCCATCTTGCCTGCCGACGACCACGAGATGACCTGTCCCTCGCCGTTTGCCAGTGTTACTATGATATTATTGAAAGAGCTGTGCACATGAAGCTGACCGAGAGCGTCAACCTTCACATTTCTTTTCTTTGCGACTGTTTTCTTTGCCATAATTCTTAATTGTTAACTGTAAATAGATAATTGTGAATTACTTTGTGGCCTTCTTCTTGTTAGCAACAGTCTTCTTCTTTCCCTTGCGGGTCCGGGCATTGTTCTTTGTGCTCTGACCACGAACGGGAAGGCCGTTGCGATGACGGACTCCACGATAGCAACCAATATCCATCAGTCGCTTGATGTTCATTTGGACCTCACTGCGGAGATCACCCTCCACCTTGTACTCAGCGCCGATAACTTCACGGATCTTGGCTGCCTGATCGTCGCTCCACTCGCTTACCTTGAGGTCGCGGCTTACACCGGCTTTATCCAATATCTTTGCTGAACTACTTCGGCCTATACCATAGATATAGGTCAATGCGATTTCGCCACGCTTGTTCTGGGGCAAATCTACTCCAACAATTCTTATTGCCATTGTTTAAAATAAAATGATGTGTTAAATTTCAAAAAACCTGCTAAAAAGCATGCAAAGTTAAGAAGATTATCCGAGACTTCCGTCTTTTTATGCTTATTTAACTTTAGCCCTGACGTAGTTTATACTTGGGGTTCTTCTTGTTGATAACGAACAGGCGACCTTTTCGACGTACGATCTTGCAGTCGGGAGTGCGTTTCTTTAATGATACTCTTGTCTTCATATCTCTTCTCTCTCTTAAAGTTTATTTGTATCTGAATACTATTCTTCCTTTTGTAAGGTCGTATGGGCTCATCTCCACCTTGACCTTGTCGCCGGGTAATATCTTGATGTAGTGCATCCTCATCTTTCCGGATATGTGCGCAATGATTGGCACACCGTTCTCGAGCTCCACCCGGAACATGGCATTCGAGAGTGCCTCTATGATTGTTCCGTCTTGCTCTATAGCTCCTTGCTTTGCCATGTTTGTTTTCTTGTTCTGTTAATTAATGTTCTCTATTTCCTCGAAAGTTGATAAAATCTCCGACTTGCCCTGCCTTACTGCTATGGTGTGCTCGAAATGCGCCGCCGGTTTCCCGTCGCGTGTGCGTATCGTCCACCTGTCGGGCATCATGTATATGCTCCTGTCGCCCATTGTTATCATGGGTTCTATGGCAATGCACATTCCTGCCTTGAGAAGCATGCCGTTTCCACGCCGTCCGTAGTTTGGCACAAACGGCTCCTCGTGCATCTCGCGGCCGATGCCGTGTCCTGTGAGCTCGCGCACGACCCCGTAGCCTTCCTTCTCGCAGTGATCCTGCACGGCACTCCCTATATCCCCGAGATGCCGTCCTGCGACAGCATTCTCTATCCCGAGGTAAAGGGCCTCGCGTGTGGTCCTTAGGAGTTCCCTCACGTCGTCAGCCACCTCGCCGACACAGAAAGTGTAGGCAGAGTCGCCGTTGAAGCCGTCGAGCAGCGTTCCGCAGTCAACGGATATTATGTCGCCGTCCTTCAGCACCTCGCTTTCGCTCGGTATGCCATGCACCACGACATCGTTCACCGACGTGCAGATGCTTGCCGGGAAGGGGCTGCCATAAGGATTTGGCACGCCCTTGAACGTCGGCACGGCGCCGTGGTCGCGGATGAACTCGTCTGCAATCCGGTCGAGCTGAAGCGTTGTTACGCCGGGCCCGATGTGTTTGGCTAATTCGCCGAGCGTTTTTCCAACAAGTTGGTTAGCCCGGCGCATTAGCTCGATTTCATCTTCCGTCTTCAGAAATATCTTCATCTAAAGCAGAAAAGATTTAGTAGGCAGAGACACCGCCGTGCCTGCGTGACGCGCCTGAATTGAGCAGGCCATCGTAGTGGCGCATGAGCAACCGGCTTTCTATCTGCTGCAAGGTGTCAATCACAACACCGACAAGGATGAGGAGCGACGTGCCACCGAAGAACTGCGCGAAGGAGTCCTGGACGTTCAGGAAACCTGCGAGTGCCGGCATTATGGCGATAAAGGCGATGAACAGAGATCCCGGCAGTGTGATGCGTGACATCACTGTGTCGATGTACTCTGCCGTCGGCTTGCCCGGCTTTACACCCGGGATGAAGCCGTTGTTGCGCTTCATGTCCTCCGCCATCTGGGTGGGGTTGAGCGTGATTGCGGTGTAGAAATATGTGAAAGCGATGATTAGCACCGCGAACACGACATTGTACAACACGCTCCTGTGATCCATCAGGTTGCGCATTACGAAGCCCGGCTCGGTGACGTAGTTGATTATGGTCAGCGGGATGAACATCAACGCCTGGGCGAAGATGATAGGCATCACGTTGGCGGCAAACAACTTCAGCGGTATGTACTGGCGTGCGCCTCCATACTGCTTGTTGCCCACGAGGCGCTTCGCATACTGCACCGGCACCTTGCGCGTTCCCTGCACGAGCATGATTGACAGGCACACGACGATGTAAAGGATGAGAATCTCGATGATGAACATCACCAGTCCGCCGCCTGTGATGGCGGTGAAGCGCGACCCGACCTCCTGTATGAAGGCCTGCGGCAGGCGCGCGATGATACCAATCATGATTATTATCGAGACACCGTTTCCGATACCTTTGTCAGTTATGCGCTCACCAAGCCACAGGATGAACATACTGCCGGCGGCGAGGATTATCGTGCCGACGATGATGAAGTAGTTCCACGAGATACCTGAAGCAAGCGCTCCGGCCGACTGGGTGCGGAGGTTGATAAGGTAAGACGGGGCCTGGAAAAACAATATGCCCACGGTGAGGATACGCGTGTACCACTGTATCTTCTTGCGCCCGCTCTCTCCCTCGCGCTGCATCTTCTGGAAGTAAGGCACAGCGACGGCGAGCAGCTGCATCACGATGGAAGCCGAGATGTACGGCATTATTCCAAGCGCGAATATAGACGCGTGGGAGAATGCTCCACCTGAGAAAGCGTCGAGGAGTGACATCAGTCCTCCCGCCGTCTGCGACTGCAGTTTCCCGAGGTCGCCGGGATTGATGCCGGGAAGCACCACGAACGACCCGAAACGGTAGATGGCGACAAAGAGGATGGTGATGAGGATTCGCTCGCGCAGATCCTCAACCCTCCAGCAATTCTTCAGGTAATCAATAAGCTTTTTCATTTATAAGATCAGATTATAGTTGTGTTACCACCTGCTGCCTTTATTGCTTCGTCGGCTGTCTTGGAGAAGGCGTTGGCCTCAACGTCAATCTTGGCCTTGAGCTCGCCTTTGCCGAGGATCTTCACGAGTGCCTTGCCGTTTGTCAGCCCGGCCTCGATGAGTTCCTTGATGCCAATCTTGGTCAGTTGCCTCTCGTCGGCAAGCCTCTGGAGCGTTGACAGGTTCACTGCGAAGTATTCCTTGTGATTTATGTTCTTGAAGCCAAACTTCGGAACACGGCGCTGCAGTGGCATCTGGCCACCTTCAAATCCAATCTTTTTCTTATAGCCGGAACGTGACTTCGCACCCTTGTGCCCGCGGGTTGATGTGCCTCCCAGGCCCGAGCCCGGGCCGCGGCCGATGCGGCGGCGAGAATGCGTGGAGCCCGGTGCCGGCTTCAAATTGTTCAATTTCATAATTGTTGACTGTTTAAACGTTATACTGTAAGTTTACTCCACGATGGTTACCAGATGGTGAACCTTGCGTATCATGCCGCGGAGCGAAGGAGTGTCCTCACGTTCCACCACTTGAGATATTTTGTGCAGACCGAGCGACTCCAATGTGCGTTTCTGGTCGCTTGTAGCGCCGATCTTGCTCTTTATCTGCTTTATTTTCAATGTTGCCATATAAGAAACCTCCTGCGTTTTTAACCGTTAAACACTTTCTTCATGTCCACGCCGCGCATTCCTGCCACGGTGTATGCGTCGCGCATCTTGGTGAGAGCCAGTATGGTGGCCTTGACCAGGTTGTGCGGGTTTGAAGACCCTTTGCTCTTTGCAAGCACGTCCTTGACGCCCACGCTGTCGAGCACCGCACGCATGGCGCCGCCTGCCACGAGCCCCGTACCTTCGGAAGCCGGTTTCAGGAACACACTTGCACCACTGTAGCGTGCCTCCATCTCATGCGGGATGGTGCCGTTCAGTATGGGGACCTTCACGAGGTTCTTCTTTGCAGCCTCGGTGCCTTTTGCGATGGCAGCCGTGACCTCACCGGCCTTGCCAAGCCCCCAGCCTATTACGCCGTTGCCGTCCCCGACCACGACGATTGCTGCGAACGTGAATGTGCGGCCACCCTTCGTCACCTTGGTAACCCGGTTGATGGCGACCAGGCGGTCTTTCAACTCAATGTCACTATTTATCTTAACTTTATTATTCATTGCCATAGTAATCTTTTAGAATTTAAGTCCACCTTTACGGGCACCGTCTGCCAGTTCCTTGACACGTCCGTGATAGAGATAGCCATTGCGGTCGAACACCACCGTTGTGATGCCGGCCTCCTTTGCCTTTTCGGCGAACATCTCGCCTACCTTGGCAGCCTGTTCTTTCTTCGGCATTTTCTCCATGCCGAGCGACGATACGGCACACAGCGTGGTGCCTGTCAAATCGTTGACGGCCTGTGCGTAGATCTGCTTGTTGCTGCGGAACACGCTTAGACGAGGACGCTCGGCAGTGCCATTCACTTTCTTGCGAATTCTGAACTTTATCTTGATTCGTCTTTCTACTTTCTTTGTTGTCATAACAGTAAAATCAATTAAAATTATTTTGCAGAAGCCGACTTGCCGGACTTTCTGCGTATAACCTCGCCTTTGAACAGGATACCCTTGCCCTTGTAAGGCTCCGGCATACGGAAAGAACGAATTTTGGCACAAATGAGTCCGAGCAACTCCTTATCGCAAGACTCTAACATAATCTGAGGGTTCTGGTTGCGCTCCATCTTTGTCTCAACCTTCACTTCCTTGGGAAGCTGGAGGAAGATGGGGTGCGTGTAACCCAGCTGGAACTCCATGATGTTTCCCTGGTTCGACACGCGGAAGCCGACGCCGATGAGCTCGAGATGCTTGCGGTAGCCTTCGCTCACGCCCACAACCATGTTGTTTACGAGCGCGCGGTACAGACCGTGGTACGCGTTCTTCTGCTTGTGGTTCACCGGACTTTTCTCGTCAACCTCGAAAAGCACATGACCATCCTCTATCTTCACTGTGATGGACGGGTCCACCTTCTGTGAGAGTTCTCCCTTGGGGCCTTTCACGTTTACGACTCCGTTGTTCAGAGTTACCGTTACTCCTGCCGGGATTGCTATTGGCAATTTACCTATTCTTGACATTTGCGAGCCCTCCCATTAATAAATGTAGCAAAGGACCTCTCCGCCAATCTTCAGCGCGGAAGCCTCTTTGTCTGTCATTACACCTTGCGACGTGGATATTATTGCGATACCCAGTCCGTTTATCACTCTCGGCATGTCCTTGTAACCGGTGTATTTGCGGAGTCCCGGTTTCGACACTCTCTTCAGGGAGCGTATTGCGCTCTCCTTTGTCTTGGGGTTGTACTTCAGGGCCACCTTGATTGTTCCCTGCGGGCCATCATCCTCGAACTTGTAGTTGAGGATGTACCCTTTCTCGAAGAGGATCTTCGTGATTTCCTTCTTCAAGTTTGAAGCCGGGACTTCCACAACACGGTGGTTGGCCATGATTGCGTTTCTCAACCTCGTCAGATAATCTGCTATTGGATCTGTCATAAAATATAAATGTTTAATTAATCGGGACTGCCCCGACAATATTAAAGGGTTTCATTCCCGTGATGCCGCGTGCGTGTGGTGTGTGGCTTTGCCGCGATGCGCCCACGCCGCCGGCGTCATATCAATGCCTCACCAGCTTGCCTTCTTCACTCCCGGGATGAGGCCGGACGAGGCCATCTCGCGGAACTGTATGCGCGAGAGTCCGAACTGGCGCATATATCCCTTCGGCCTGCCTGTTATCTTGCAGCGGTTGTGCAGGCGTATGGGGCAGGCGTTCTTCGGGATGCTCTGCAACTTGCGGGCAGCCTCGTATGCCTCTGCCGGATCATCGCTCTTGGCGATTATCTTCTTCAGCGCAGCACGTTTCTCTGCATAGCGGGCAACGAGTCTGGCGCGCTTCACCTCGCGGGCTTTCATTGATTCTTTTGCCATATCTTTTAATCTTTTTTAGCGTTCTTGAATGGGAGACCGAATGCCTTGAGCAGTGCGAACCCTTCCTCGTCAGTGTCTGCCGACGTGACGAATGTGATGTTCATGCCCTGGATGCGGTCAACGGTGTCAATGTTTATCTCCGGGAAGATGATCTGCTCCTGGATACCGAGTGTGTAGTTGCCGCGCCCGTCAAACTTGCTCTCTATACCCTTGAAGTCGCGGATGCGCGGCAGTGCCACGCGCACGAGTTTCTCGAGGAACTCGTACATGCGCTCGCGGCGCAGCGTCACCATCACGCCGATGGGCATCTTCTTGCGGAGCTTGAAGTTCGCGATGTCCTTCCTGGAATAAGTTGCCACGGCCTTCTGTCCCGTGATTGCGGAAATCTCATTGATGGCAACGTCAATAATCTTCTTGTCCTGGGTCGCGTCTCCCAGTCCCTGGTTAACCACGATCTTCTTGAGCACAGGCACCTGCATTCTCGAAGTGTAGTTGAACTGTTTCTCAAGTGCCGGAACGATCTGCTCGTTGTACACTTTCTTTAATTGTGCTGTATCCATCATTTGATTTCCTCCCCAGACTTTTTAGCGATGCGTACTTTCTTGCCGTCCTCGTTCACCTTGATGGCGATGCGTGTCGGCTTTCCGCTCTTCGGATCTATCAGACTTAAATTTGAGATGTGGATGGGCGCCTCCATCTTTATGATGCCTCCCTGCGGGTTCTTGGCGCTTGGCTTGGTGCTCTTGGAGACCATGTTCCAGCCTTCCACGATAGCCCTCTGCTCTTTTACCAAGACTTTGAGGACCTTGCCTTTCTGGCCTTTGTCCCTGCCGGCGAGTATTATCACCTCATCACCTTTCTTTATATGTAACTTCGTCATTACTTATTTGCTTTTTAAATTATTAAAGGACCTCAGGCGCCAGTGAAGCCACCTTCATGTTCACTGCGCGGAGCTCGCGTGCCACGGGGCCGAATATGCGGCTGCCGCGCAGCTCTCCGGCATTGTTGAGCAGCACGCACGCATTGTCGTCGAAGCGGATGTACGAGCCGTCGGCACGGCGTATCTCCTTCTTGGTGCGCACCACCAAGGCCTTTGACACTGCGCCTTTCTTAACTTCACTTGTAGGTATGGCGTTCTTTATGGCAACAACGATGGTGTCGCCCACGCTTGCATATCGGCGGCGCGTCCCTCCCAGCACCCTGATGCACTGAGCCTCGCGTGCGCCGCTGTTGTCGGCCACTGTAAGTCTTGTTTCAACCTGTATCATAATTACTTAGCTTTTTCGATTATTGAAACCAATCTCCACCTCTTTGTCTTCGACAGGGGGCGGGTCTCCATGATGAGCACTGTGTCTCCCACATTTGCCTCATTCTTCTCATCGTGTGCATGATACTTCTTAGTCTTCTGCACGAACTTACCGTAAATAGGGTGCTTCTCCTTGAACTTTGATGCAATAACAATGGTTTTATCCATCTTGTTGCTGATAACGACACCCTGTCTTGTTTTTCTTAAATTTCTTGTTTCCATCTGGACCATTGTTATTTTTTAAGTTCCCTCTGACGCAGTTCTGTTTTCATACGCGCTATGTCACGACGAAGCAGCTTGATCTGAGACGGGTTCTCCAGAGGAGTTATCGAGTGGTTGAGCCTCAACTGATGAAGTTTGTCAACCGCAGCGTCCACGCGCTCTTCGAGTTCTTTGGTCTCGAGTTCTCTTATTTCCTTGTTTTTCATCTTTCCTAAGCGTTTTTATCGTAATCACGTCTTACTATAAACTTTGTTTTGACAGGCAGTTTCTGCGCGCCGAGGCGCAGAGCCTCCTTGGCAATGTCGAAAGGAACGCCTTCAACTTCGAATAGAATGCGGCCCGGCCTCACCGGTGCGACCCATCCTGCGGGGTCTCCCTTGCCTTTACCCATTCGGACGTCTGCCGGCTTGCGGGTGATTGGCTTGTCTGGGAACACCCGTATCCAAACCTGGCCCTCACGCTGCATGTAGCGGTTGATGGCCACACGCGCAGCCTCCAGCTGACGGCTGTCGAGCCACTTGGCGTCAAGTGTCTTTATGCCGAAGGAGCCGAAGGCAAGTGTTGTGCCTCTGTGGGCGTTGCCCTTCCTGCCGCGCCCGTCCTGAGGTCTTCTATATCTTACTCTTTTTGGCTGTAACATGATGATTTCTTGATTTAACGGTTATTGTTTCTCCTGCGACCGCCACGGCCCGGCCTGCCTGCGTTGCCGCCACGGCCGCCGTTGCCCTTCTCCTGCGTGAAGTTGGGGGCAAGGTCGCGCTTCTCGTAAACCTCGCCACGGCAGATCCATACCTTTATGCCCAGGAGGCCGACCTTTGTCAGCGCCTCTGCCTGGCAGTAGTCTATGTCGGCACGGAAGGTGTGCAGCGGGGTGCGTCCCTCCTTGTACATCTCATTGCGTGCCATCTCCGCGCCGTTGAGGCGGCCGGCGATCTGCACCTTTATGCCTTCTGCTCCGGCGCGCATGGTGTTGGCCACGGCCTGCTTGATGGCGCGGCGGTAGGCAATCTTTCCCTCCACCTGGCGCGCGATGTTGTTCGCCACGATGGTGGCGTCGAGCTCAGGCCGCTTCACCTCGAAGATGTTTATCTGAATGTCCTTGTCGTAGAGTTTCTTCAGTTCCTCCTTCAGTTTGTCAACGTCCTGTCCACCCTTACCGATGACAAGGCCCGGCCGGGCCGTGCAGATGGTTATCGTAACCAGTTTCAGTGTGCGCTCTATCACTATTCGCGACACCATGGCCTTCTCCAAACGCTTGTTCAGGTACTTGCGGATTTTCCGGTCTTCAACCAGATTGTCACCGAAGTCTTTTCCTCCGAACCAGTTTGAGTCCCAACCGCGTATTATACCGAGGCGGTTGCTAATTGGATTAACTTTCTGTCCCATTCTGCTTATTAATTTTCATCGTTAGGTTTAGTATCCACGAAAATCGTCACATGGTTGCTGCGCTTGCGTATGCGGTAGCCGCGTCCCTGCGGCGCCGGGCGCATTCTTTTCATCGTGACACCTTCATCAACAAAGATTCTCGATACGAACAGCTCGCCGTCCTCGGCCTTGCGGTCGTTCTTCGTCTCCCAGTTTGCTATTGCGGAGCGCAGCAACTTCTCGACGTCATAGGCTGCCTTTTTCTTAGAGAATCGGAGTACGCCGAGCGCACGGTTCACCTCCATGCCGCGTACCATATCAACGACATACCGCATCTTGCGTGGCGACGAGGGGCATCCCTTCAGCTTTGCAAACGATAATGTCTTTATGGCTTCTTTCCTTTGTTCAGCCGCTAATCTTTTTCTTTTTCCCATTATTGTTCCTGTTTAAAAATGGTTTCTCGTCCCTGCGTTATTTCTTGTTACCAGCGTGTCCGCCGAAGCGGCGTGTAGGTGAGAACTCTCCGAGTTTGTGTCCCACCATGTTCTCGGTAATGTAAACAGGGATAAATTTGTTTCCGTTATGAACTGCAACGGTGTGTCCCACGAAGTCCGGGGAAATCATTGAAGCCCTGGCCCATGTCTTCACAACCGTTTTCTTGCCGCTCTCGTTCATGGCGAGGATTTTCTTTTCAAGCGACACGTTGATGTACGGGCCTTTTTTTAATGAACGACTCATAATTTACTTCAGTTTACTTTGTTATTTACTTGCTCTTGCAATAATGTACTTGTTTGAGTGCTTCTTGGGTGCGCGTGTCTTGAGCCCCTTAGCATACAAGCCCTTGCGTGAACGCGGGTGTCCGCCGCTCTGGCGGCCTTCGCCACCACCCATCGGGTGGTCGTGCGGGTTCATCACCACGCCACGGTTGTGGGGACGGCGGCCCAGCCAGCGTGAGCGGCCGGCCTTGCCGGACTGCTCGAGCGCATGGTCGGCGTTTCCAACCACACCCACAGTTGCCTTGCAGGCGGAGAGAATCTTGCGAGTCTCGCCCGAAGGAAGTTTGATAACACAATAACTGCCCTCACGAGAAGTAAGCTGAGCAAAGTTACCAGCCGAACGAACCATTTTAGCGCCCTGTCCCGGACGGAGTTCTATGTTGTGAACAACCGTACCAACAGGGATTTTTGCAAGAGGTAGCGCATTTCCCACTTCGGGCGCAGCCTCTGCGCCGGAGAGCAGTGTCGCGCCCACCTCAAGTCCGTTGGGAGCAATAATGTAACGTTTTTCTCCATCGGCATAGAAAAGCAACGCGATGCGAGCCGAGCGGTTCGGGTCGTACTCGATTGTCTTAACCACTGCCGGAACACCATCCTTCTCCCGTTTGAAATCTATGAAGCGGTATCTGCGCTTGTGACCGCCGCCCATGTAGCGCACGGTCATCTTGCCGGTGTTGTTTCGACCGCCGGTTGAACGCTTGCCGCGAACGAGAGACTTCTCTGGCACGGATGCAGTAATATCCTCGAACGTGCCAATAATCCTGTGTCTTTGACCCGGTGTGACGGGTTTTAATTTACGTACTGCCATTTTACTATTTAGATATTGCTATAAAAATCGATTGTATCGCCCTCTTTCAAGGTAACGATGGCTTTCTTGAAAGACGCTTTCTGGCCGCGTATCAGCCCCGCCTTGGTGTAGCGGCTCGAGCGCTTGCCGGAATAGCGCATTGTGTTCACGTCCTCAACCGTAACGTTATACAGACTCTCAACCTCTTTCTTTATCTCAAGCTTGTTGGCCTCCGGCTTGACTATGAAGCCGTAGCGGTTGGGGCGCTTGTCTGTAATCCTGGTCATCTTCTCTGTGACCAATGGTCTTATTATAAATGCCATGTCTGTATCTCCTATTACTTTGTTAACACTTCGTCGATGGCCTGCAACGAACTCTCAGCGATGACAAGCACGTCAGCGTTGAGGATTTTGTAGGTGTTGATGTCCGTAGCCGTCATCACCTCAGTCTTTTGCAGGTTGCGAGCCGACAAATATACATTTTTTTCAACTTTTGGCAAAACGAGAAGCAGTTTCTTGCCGTCAACTTTAAGATTTTTAGTAATGTTTATAAAATCTTTTGTCTTCGGGGCCTCCATGTCGAAGTCTTCGACAACGAGGAGTGCGTCCTCCTTCACCTTGTATGCGAGTGCGCTCCTGCGTGCCAGCTGCTTCACCTTCTTGTTGAGCTTGAAGCCATAGTCGCGCGGCTTCGGGCCGAACACGGTGCCGCCGCCCTTGAGCAGGGGCGAGTTGATGTCGCCGCGACGGGCGCCGCCGCTGCCTTTCTGCCGTATGAGTTTGCGTGTGGAACCTGCATGCTCGCTGCGCTCCTTCGTCTTGGCTGTGCCCTGGCGCTGGTTTGCGAGATACTGCTTCACGTCAAGATATATAACGTGGTCGTTCGGTTCAATTCCGAAGATAGATTCGTTTAACGTAACCTTTCTTCCGGTCTCCTGACCTTTGATGCTTAATACGTTAATTTCCATTAGATGTTTATTATTACGGTTGAACCTTTGCAGCCAGCAACGCTACCTTTCACGATGAGAAGGTTGCTTTCTGGTATTACCTTTAACACTCTGAGGTTCTGGGTTGTCACTCTGTCGCCGCCCATTTGGCCGCCCATGCGCATACCCTTGAACACTTTTGCCGGGTAAGAGCAAGCGCCGATAGATCCCGGCTTGCGCGCGCGGTCATCCTGTCCGTGCGTTGCCTGCCCCACGCCGCCGAAGCCGTGACGCTTCATGACGCCCTGGAAGCCTTTTCCTTTCGATGTACCTACGACATCGACGAAATCGACGCCGTTGAAGATTTCCACCGTAATGGTGTCCCCGAGGTTGTGTTCCCCGTCAAACTTGAACTCGGCCAAGTGAGCCTTCGGTGTTGTCCCGGCCTTCTTGAAGACACCCATCATTGGTTTGGTGGTGTTCTTCTCCTTGGCTTCCCCGAAACCCAACTGCACGGCTTCGTAACCATCCTTCTCGACGGTCTTCACCTGGGTGACAACACATGGGCCAGCTTCGATAACAGTGCACGGCACGTTCTTGCCGTCGGCACTGAAAACGGATGTCATTCCGATTTTCTTTCCTAATAATCCTGGCATTTCAATTAATGTTTATTGTTGTTTTAATTTGTTTGTGGCCGCCGGCCGCCCCGTCGTTCTATGTGTTTGCGGGGAAGGCCTTAGCCGTTTGCTACACCTTTATCTCCACCTCGACGCCGCTGGGCAGGTCGAGTTTCATCAGCGAGTCTACGGTCTTTGATGTCGCGCTGTAGATGTCGATGAGACGCTTGTAGTTGCTCAGCTGGAACTGCTCGCGTGCTTTCTTGTTGACGAAAGTGGAGCGGTTCACCGTGTAGATGCGCTTGCGGGTGGGGAGAGGGATCGGCCCGCTCACGATAGCGCCCGTGGCCTTCACGGCCTTCACGATTTTCTCTGCTGATTTGTCAACCAGCTGGTGGTCGTAGCTTTTCAGCTTGATCCTGATTTTCTGACTCATTGTCTTTTTCTTTTTATTGTTAAGTTATAGTTGTTGTTCAACAAGAGGTTGGGCCGCTGAAGAGTCATTTGCTCAGCGGTCCCTCTTTTTTCATACCAAGTCAACGCGTCCGTTCACTTCCTCGAGCACGGTCTTTGCGATGCCTGAAGACAGCGGTGCGTGGTGGTCATACTGCATCGAGCTTGTGGCGCGTCCCGAGGTGATGGTGCGCAGCGATGTCACATATCCGAACATCTCTGCCAGCGGCACCATGGCCTTCACTATGCGTGCGCCGCTGCGTGCCTCGTCCATGCCTTCCACCTGCCCACGGCGCTTGTTGAGGTCGCCGATGACGTCACCCATGTTCTCTTCCGGTGTCACCACCTCCAGTTTCATTATGGGCTCCATCAGCACCGGGCCTGCCTTCACGCATGCGTTCTTGTATGCGTTGCGCGCAGCCAGCTCGAATGACAGCTGGTCAGAGTCAACCGGGTGGAACGAGCCGTCGAGCAGCGTCACCTTCAGCGAGTCGAGCGGGTATCCGCCGAGCACGCCGTTCTTCATGGCGTCCTCGAAGCCTTTCTGCACCGAGGGTATGAACTCCTTCGGCACGTTGCCGCCCTTCACCTCGTTGACGAACTGCAGTCCGCCATTTTCCTTCACGTCCCAGTCTGCGTCAACAGGCCCTACGTTTACGATTATGTCTGCGAACTTACCGCGTCCGCCGGTCTGCTTCTTGTAGACCTCGCGGAGGTTGACTTCCTTGGTGATAGCCTCCTTGTAGTTCACCTGCGGCTTGCCCTGGTTGCATTCCACCTTGAACTCGCGGCGCAGGCGGTCGAGGATGATGTCGAGGTGCAGCTCGCCCATTCCCGAGATCACGGTCTGCCCGCTCTGCTCGTCGGTATGCACGGTGAACGTCGGGTCCTCCTCTGCCAGTTTGGCGAGGCCGTTGTCAAGCTTTGCGATGTCTGCCTGGCTCTTCGGCTCAACAGCCACTGATATGACGGTGTCCGGGAACGAGATGCTCTCGAGGATTATCGGGTGTTCCTCGTCGCAGAGCGTGTCGCCGGTGCGTATGTCCTTGAAGCCCACGCCGGCGCCGATGTCTCCGGCATCGATGCTCTCCATCGGCTGCTGCTTGTTGGAGTTCATCTGGAACAGGCGGCTCACGCGCTCCTTCTTGCCAGAGCGTGTGTTGTAGACATACGACCCTGCCTCTACCTTTCCCGAATATACGCGGAAGAACACGAGGCGTCCCACGTACGGGTCTGTTGCTATCTTGAACGCGAGCGCCGATGTCGGCTCGCTTTCAACTGGCTTGCGGTCCTCCTCCTCGCCGGTGTCCGGGTTCTCGCCCACTATGGCGGGAGTGTCCTGCGGCGACGGAAGGAAAGCGCACACATAGTCGAGCAGTGTCTGCACGCCCTTGTTCTTGAAAGAAGATCCGCACAGCACCGGTGTGCACTCCATTGCGAGTGTTCCCTTGCGTATTGCGGCGATCAGTTCCTCCTCTGTTATCGAGTTGGGATCGTCGAAGAATTTCTCCATGAGCGCCTCGTCGAACTCTGCGGCTGCCTCGACGAGTTTGTCACGCCATTCCTGCGCCTCGTCCTTGAGGTCGTCGGGTATCTCCGTCACCTCGAACTCCGCGCCCTGCGTCTCGTCACGCCACAGGATGGCCTTCATCTTCAGCAGGTCAACCAGTCCCTTGAAAGTCTCCTCCTGCCCGATCGGGACAACGAGCGAGACAGGGTTCGCGCCGAGCACTTCTTTCATCTGCGTCAGCACGTCGAAGTAGTTAGCCCCCGAGCGGTCCATCTTGTTGACGTAGCCCAGGCGCGGCACGTTGTACTTGTCGGCCTGGCGCCACACCGTCTCGCTCTGCGGCTGCACGCCGCCCACGGCGCAGTATGTCGCCACGGCTCCGTCGAGCACACGCAGCGAGCGCTCCACCTCTGCGGTGAAGTCTACGTGGCCCGGGGTGTCTATCAGGTTTATCTTGTATTGCTTTTTGTCATAGTGCCAGTAGCACGTCGTGGCTGCCGAGGTGATGGTTATGCCCCTCTCCTGCTCCTGCGCCATCCAGTCCATGGTTGCCGCGCCGTCGTGCACCTCGCCCAGCTTGTGTGTTTTTCCCGTATAGTAGAGAATACGCTCAGACGTTGTTGTCTTTCCGGCGTCAATGTGAGCCATGATGCCGATGTTGCGCGTCAAATGTAAATCCTGTTTTGCCATTTTCTTCTTATCCTATCTTTTTACCTTTTCACCTACTGTGTATCAGAAACGGAAATGTGCAAACGCGCGGTTAGCCTCTGCCATGCGGTGCATGTCCTCCTTGCGCTTGTAGGCGCCGCCCTGGCTGCTGTATGCGTCCATTATCTCTGCCGCGAGTTTCTCCGACATGCTCTTGCCGCCGCGCTTGCGGGCGTACATGATGAGGTTCTTCATCGATACGCTTTCCTTGCGGTCCGGACGGATTTCCGTCGGCACCTGAAACGTTGCGCCTCCGATGCGGCGGCTCTTCACCTCCACCTGCGGAGTGATGTTGTCAAGAGCCTGCTTCCATATCTCGAGAGCCGGCTTCTCCTCGTTCTGCATCTTTGCGGAAACGATGTCGAGCGCGTTGTAGAAAATCTCATACGACGTGTTTTTCTTGCCGTCGTACATCAGATGGTTGACAAACTTTGACACTTTCTTGTCATTGAAACGCGGATCCGGCAGGATGACGCGCTTCTTTGGTTTTGCTTTTCTCATTTTGTATGTTTCTGTTTTTATTCTGCATGGGGCTGTTTTCTTCCTGATCTTCAACGTCTTCACCAAGACATTTACTCAACCTGTTTTTAACAATTCTCCAGCAAAACTATTATATTATTAAACTCATCTTGCAGACGGTGACGCCCGTCCCTGCGTTTTTCCATGAAGGGCGGTGGTCAGCCCCAGGCCATCCCCGGCCTTGGCCTGACCGCCGCATGTTTCTCACTTCTTTGCCTTCGGACGCTTCGCGCCATACTTTGAACGGCGCTGCAGGCGATTTGCCACGCCTGCCGTGTCGAGCGTCCCACGCACGATGTGATAGCGCACACCGGGGAGGTCCTTCACACGACCGCCGCGCACAAGCACGATGGAGTGCTCCTGAAGGTTGTGACCCTCTCCGGGAATGTAGGAGTTGACCTCCTTCTGGTTCGTCAGACGTACACGCGCAACCTTGCGCATTGCAGAGTTAGGCTTCTTCGGGGTCGTTGTATATACACGGACGCAGACACCGCGACGCTGAGGACATGAGTCCAGTGCCGGCGACTTGCTCTTGTAAGCGAACACCTTTCTGCCTTTTCTTACCAATTGTGAAATTGTAGGCATTGTTTTACTTTTTAAATTTATATATTTATTTTCGTTATTTTCAGCAACTTATGGACGCACTTTATCATCCGTACATTTTGAGGTGCAAAGGTACGAATATTTTTTTTATCCACCTAACAATAATAAAATCGTTTTTTTTACAGGAATGTAATTTTAACAAAAAATAAACTTAGGGTACATTCTTTAATACCGCGCGCGGCACTTTGCGGCATTCGTTTGCCAATCTCAGCATGTCATTTTCCACAACATAACATGCGTGAATATTCTCCCAGACACAACATTCGGCAGACAACCCCGACATGCCGGGCAGCGCGGTTCATGCAATAAGGCACGGGCGGACATACAGGGCGTAAGTCCCTACAAATGTGCCAGCCCCGAAAGGGTGTCTGTCCCTGAAAGGGTGTTAGTCCGGACAAGACAATAATAAATAGTTGCTTTTATATTTATCAAAGGGAATAAAGATATGTATCAAAGGGAATAAAGATTATATATAATAAGGTAATAAAGAAAAGAAAATTGGAACATAAGAGCAAAAAGTCATCAAAAAAGTTGTATGTAAAAATAATTCTATATAATTTTGCACCGACCTTATATATATAAAGGTGTAGCCAATGGGCAACATTACATTTCACAACATCGGTGCATTCCTGCACCATAAACGCAGGAAAGAGGAGGCAGTTATGTTAACGAACGTTACCGCCCCCCCCGAGATTGTTATATTTTATTAACACACTCTCATCGCTTGCGTAACTATTCAGCAATATTGTTCATGACAAATTCTGTCTCAGCACTAACTTGAC
>URLI01000039.1 GCA_900548585.1 uncultured Prevotella sp.
CTAATTATTAAGCCTGCAAAAAACACCCAGAATCAACTCTTTTGCATTGCAAAATTGCAAGTTCAATAAAAAATGCGCAAGAAAAAATTGAGAATGTTTGCACAAGTCAAAATTATTGATTATATTCGCGTTCGAAACATAAGGCTGATTTCTTCATCATCACCAAAAGCATGAGTGGAAGTCGTCATACAAAAACTGCCAAGGACATGAATTGGATATATGATAATTGTTATAAAAAGAAGTTTCTCTTCTTTTTATTGTGTACTGTACAGGTTTGCTACGGGCAAGGTTTTTCAATCAAAGGAACTCTTAAGGATTCCTCCACTCTTAAGCCTGTAGAAGCAGCACAAGTGGTATTATTGGCAAACAGCACTGCAATGACCAAGTATCATACATTAAGCAACCTTGACGGGAAGTTCTCCCTCAATAATATTCCCGCTTCATCCTATTGCATACAGATTTCTTGCATGGGCTATAAACAGACACTCTTATCTATTATAGAGTTGACAAAAAATATTGATTTAGGTGAAGTGTTTTTAGAAGAAAAGTCCATAGAACTCAGTGAGGTCACTGTTTCTGCAACTGTACAATCCAAAGCAGACCGTTGGATATATTATCCTTCAGATGTTATCAAAAAACAGAGTGTCGATGCTTACGATATTATCCAACGCATGAATTTACCCGATCTCCGATTTGATTTGATTAATCACTCTTTCTCCTCATTAAAGCAAGGCACATTACAAATCCGTATCAATGGCGTACTCTCTCAGCAATCAGATTTGGTTGCCTTGCAACCTCAAGATATAACCAAGATAGAGTATGTGGATAATCCAGGAATTGCCTATGGAGAAGGAGTAAGCGCCGTGATTTTAGTTAAAACGAAACAACAGTACGAGGGGATTCAGGGTGGAACCAGGCTGTTAAGTGCAGTTACAACGAATATGGGTAGTGTCTATGCTTACTTTAAATGGATAAGGAAATCCGATTTTTTGAGCGTTAAAATTAATGGACAACATCAAAATGTCGGATGTATTTATGCCAATAGTATTCAAGAATTCAATTATCCAACATCTATCATGACGCTCAACTCCATTGGAGAAGAAGGACGAAGCAAACGTTGGAATGGAGACATACAGTTGGACTATAATCGTCTTATTGACAGCCGTAATTCCTTTTTCAATGCAACCGCAAAGTATAGCGGATTATGGCAACCAAAGAATAGCTATGTTAGCAATGTTTTGAAGGATGACATCCCGACTTTCACAGAGATATTGAGTAGAAAGAATAAGACCCACAACATAATGCTAGAATTCTACATAGATAAATCGTTTTCAAATAGGTCTAATCTGTTGGCAAGTTTGACAGGAACTCATATTACCAGCGATTATAACAGATGGTACAATAAAGAATACACCAATAATTCTTCGGCGAAATATGAGAGTTCATACGATGTTAACGGAAAGCACCATTCGATAATTGGAGAAATCATTTACAAGTATCCTTTGACAGATCGGCATTGGCTAACCGCTGGCACTTATGAGCTTTATTCTCACACAGACAATATCTATACGATGACAGAAGGTGTAAATCCAATTTCTCTCCAAAATCTCAATAGTTACAATTATTTGGAGTTCAGCGGTGCATTTGGAAAGCTCTCTTACTCTTTGGGAGGAGGTTATTCTTTCTATCTAATTAAGAACGATGGTCTTCTTTTTCAATACCATTTTTTCCGCCCTTCTCTGTCTTTGTCTATTCCTTTTGCAAAAGAAATTCGCTTGCAATACCATTTGAACATCAATCCCCAAGAGCCAACATTGGCTATGCGTTCGGATTTCAGTCAAACCACCTCAGAATATGAAATAAGTAAGGGAAACCCTCATCTCAAACCCTATCAATCATATAGCAATCAGGCGTCTCTGAGTTTTCGTAAGGCAGACACTTTCCTAAGTTTGACAGCTTATTTACAGTACAGCAAGCATCCTTTCACGAATAATCCACCATATTACGATCCAGAGACAGATAAATTTGTATACACAATATCAAACCAAAATAGTTTTACACATGCTCAGATTCGCATGTATGCAAGTCAAAAGTTGTTCTCACAGACACTTAACCTGTCGGGCTTTCTTACGCTTAATCGTTATATCAATGACGGATTGAAGTTTTCAACTTCATATACAGGTTTGTTGGGAGGATTAACAATCAGCTATGATCAACCCAAATGGGGTATACAAGCCAATTACATAACAGCCATCAGTTACATGTTCAATGAAACCAAAACCCGCATGGCTCCAAATCTTCAATTGAGTGCTTACTATAATATTCGTAAGATACGTTGTGCTATAAGCATCAACAATCCTTTTATGAATGCTGTTAACACCACAGAAATCAACAGCAAAGCTATACAAGGACAAACATATAAATACCAAAAATACAATAACAATTTGGTAACGATTGCATTCAGCTACAATTTCAGAATTGGAAAAACTCGTAATCCGCAAAAACAAATAAACAATACAGATACTGATGCGGGGATTATTAGGTGAGTATGAACAAAAAATGCCATAAGAGAGACTAAAATTCCTTTGGGGCTACATAAGGAAATACAAACGCTTCTTCACGCAACTCATTCTCGGTCTGTTGCTCGGCTCGCTGCTGCAACTCATTTTCCCGTTTCTCACGCAGGCCATCGTAGATACGGGTATAGGGGGAAAGGACATCGGCTTCGTGTGGTTGGTGTTGCTGGCTGAAATGATGCTCCTTTTCAGCCGTACCGCCATCGACTTTATCCGCTCCAAAATACTTCTGCATATCTCCACACGAATCAACATCTCGCTCATATCGGACTTCTTCATAAAGCTGATGAAGCTGCCGATGAAGTTCTTCGACACCAAACTGATGGGCGACCTCTTGCAACGCATTGAAGACCATCGACGTGTGGAACAGTTCCTCACCTCAAGCAGTTTGAGCCTGCTGTTCTCTTTCTTCACATTCCTGGTATTTGGTGTCGTCCTTGCTGTCTATAATCTTGGCATCTTCCTTGTCTTCCTCTTTGGAACATCGCTTTACGCAGGCTGGATAATCCTTTTTCTCAAAAAGCGCAGACAGTTGGATTACAAATATTTCGAGCAGGCAGGACGCAACCGCAACGTCACCTACCAACTCATTGGCGGTATGCAGGAAATCAAGTTGCAAGGGTGCGAGCAGCGCAAGCGATGGGAATGGGAGGACGTGCAGGCCGACCTTTTCAAGGTTAATCTGCAATCCCTGAACCTGCAACAAGTACAGCAGGCAGGGAGCATCACCATCAACGAGGTAAAGAACATCCTCATTACCGTTCTTGCCGCCACAGCCGTTATCCAAGGCAATATGACCCTTGGTATGATGCTGGCGGTGCAGTACATCATCGGACAGCTCAACAGTCCCGTGGAGCAACTCATACAGTTTATCTACTCTTGGCAGGACGTGAGCATCAGCCTTGACCGCATGAATGAAATCCATACCGAGGCCAACGAGGAGAATGCTGAAAGGACTCAGAACGCCTATACTGACGAAACAGCCGAAGGACATTCCCTCACGGTAAAAGACCTTTCCTTTAAATACGACATCTACAGTCCGAAAGATATTCTGTCGAATATCAATCTTTCTATTCCCAACGGCAAGGTAACTGCAATCGTGGGGGCAAGCGGAAGCGGAAAGACTACGCTCGTAAAACTCCTTTTGGGATTCTATGAGCCACTGAATGGAAGCATCAAGATAGGCAATGCCAACCTGAATGAATATAACCTCGGTTGGTGGCGCAGCCAATGCGGAGCCGTGATGCAGGAGGGGTATCTCTTCTCCGACACCATTGCGAGGAATATTGCCATATCGGATGATGAACCCGACATCGGGCGTATCCGCCATGCCGCACGTGTGGCAAACATAGCCGACTATATCGAAGCCCTGCCATTGGCTTACAACACAATGATAGGACAGGACGGACAGGGCATCAGTCAGGGACAACGGCAACGCATCCTTATTGCAAGGGTAGTCTATAAGAACCCGATGTTCGTCTTCTTGGACGAAGCCACCAATGCCCTCGATGCCAACAACGAGCGAGCCATCACCGAAAATCTCTCGGATTTCTACAAAGGAAAAACGGTTGTCGTGGTGGCACACCGCCTTTCCACCGTCCGTGATGCCGACCAGATAGTGGTCTTGGATGAGGGCAAAATCGCAGAGATGGGAACACACGAGGAACTGACCGCCAAACGTGGCAAATACTTCGCCTTGGTAAAGAACCAATTAGAACTCGGCAACTGATATGGAAAAACAGAAAAATAAACAGGAACGTAGCTTTGAGCTCCGCAGCGAGAAAGTACGCAGCATCGTGGGACAGATACCCTCCTCGCTCGTCCGATACGGCATCACCGCCATTGGAGTGGTTTTACTTTGTCTTTTGGCTGTAGCCTATTTCCTGCCCTACAAACAGGTGTATTCGGGAACGGCTACCATACACAAAACGGCAAACACACCAGTCACACCAGCGGACAGTACGGATATAACCATCTTATTGAAGTTCGAGAATAAACGCCACGGCAATGTAAACGGACAAATTATTTATCTGCAATCGCCATATTGCACGTTTGCAGGGCAGATACGAAGACTTTCTTATGTCCGTGACACTTTGGAGCGTCAGGAAGCCCTTTGCCGTTTCAAGCCGACAGAGATAAAATCTGTAGAAAACCAAACGGTGGACTTTAAGATAGTACGTTCATCAGGAAATCTGCTGCAAAAAATGCTTGGGGGAATATAATTCCATCGCACATCCCTTATCTCTCCCGATAGTCAATGGTTAAACTCACTGTTTTCTCTTGCAAGGCGGTGAGTTCTTTTGTCTGCCGGATAAGTTCCTGCAACAAAGTCCTTACACTTTTCTCAGCCGTATAAAGGTGCATCAGGCGGACGACTTGATTATAGTTTGTACCAATCTTATGTACTTGGGCTGTGAGTTCAGAGAGCTTGCGGTAATTCACATCGGGCATACGGGTGTCCCAATACGCCGTAATTGCATATCAAACTCGCCGTATTTGCAGACCAAATACGCCGTAATTGCATGGCAAATACGCCGTAATTGCTTACCAAACTCGCCGTGTTTGCTCACCAAAAGCGGCGGCTTGGCGTCACGGCAAAGCATCACTTGGGCGGTGCTTGATTGTCGGCGGGCTGCCTTTTTGCCGCGAACGACTGTGCCATCCACGCATAAATCCCGAGAAGCACCACGAGAAGTGTCTGCAGGGTATGCACGATGAGAACAAAATAAAGTGCCTGGCTGTCTGCCACGCCATAAAGTATGAGCATAGTCTTCACTGCGAAATGCCACGGGCCGGCGCCGTTCGGCGTTGGCACAATCACCGCTATGGACCCGACGATGAACGTCACGAGGGCGCACGAAAGCCCGAGGCGGGCAGTGGCGTCGAAGCAGAAGAACGTGAGGTAGTAGTGAAGGAAATAGCTGCCCCATATAGCGATGGTGTAGAATGCGAACAGTGGCTTGTTGCGCACGCCGCGCAACGACATGATGCCCTGCCATATACCGCCGAGTGTGGAGCGCACCTTATTATATATGCTCAGGCGGCGCAGCAGCAGGTGGAGCAGTGTCGCGGCGGCGACGGCGCACACGGCTGTGACGAGGTAGCCAGCCGGTGAGAACCTTGCGAGTATCGAGTCGATGCTCGTGCCGGTCCTGTCGAAGAATGTCCAGAACACGCTCATCTGCGACAGCAGCGTCAGCGCGGTGATGGACAGTACCAGCAGCGTGTCGATGGCACGCTCGGTGACGACGGTGCCGAGCGCCTTCGGGAACGACACCCCGTCGTATTGCCGCAGCACCGCGCAGCGAGTGAACTCGCCTATGCGCGGCACCACGAGCGATGCCGCGTAGCTCATGAATATGCTGTTGATGCAGGTCGAGGCGCGCGCCGCCTCGCCCATCGGCTCGAGTGTCTGCCTCCACCTCCAGCCACGGAACATTTGCGCGAGCACCCCGAAGGGCATCGAGAGTATCATCCACGTCCAGTCCATTTCGTGGAGCATGACATCATTGATGCTCCCGAAATCGAAGTCGCGGTACATCCAGTAGAGTATCGCCGCTCCCAAGACCAAGGGCATTGCGATTTTCGCCGCCCCCGTGATGATTTTCCTTCGTTCCGCCATATCTGTATCAGTGTGCAAAGTTAGCGCAAATCAATGGAATACGGAAATTTGTGGCTGAAAGATTTGGCAGTGGCAGAGTTTTTTTATATCTTTGCGGTCGGAACTTCAAATTTCTATACATATAAAAACCATGAATGAAATCTTAAATCTTAAACCGCAGTGCATCTGGAAAAACTTCTATGCACTCACACAGGTACCGCGCCCCTCAGGGCATCTTGAGAAAATAGAAAAATTCCTGCTCGACTTCGCAGAGAAGGCCGGCGTGGAAGGCTTCAAGGACCCCGCAGGCAACATCGTTATGCGCAAGCCCGCGACTCCGGGAATGGAGAACCGCAAGGGTGTCATCCTGCAGGCCCACATGGACATGGTGCCGCAGAAGTCACCGGACAGCAAGCATAATTTCGAGACCGACCCGATAGAGCCGTGGATAGACGGCGAGTGGGTGAAGGCCAACAACACCACTCTTGGCGCCGACGACGGCCTTGGCGTGGCTGCGATAATGTCGGTCATGGAGGACAAGACACTTAAGCACGGCCCAGTCGAGGCGCTCATCACGGCAGACGAGGAGACGGGCATGGTTGGCGCGAACGCGCTGCCTGCCGGCGAGCTCAATGGCGACATCCTGCTCAATCTCGACTCTGAGACATGGGGCAAGTTCGTCATCGGCAGCGCGGGCGGCATCGACATCACCGGCACGCTCGGCTACAAGGAGGTTGAGACGGACAAGGCTGACGCCGCACTCCGCATCACGCTGAAGGGCCTGCGCGGCGGTCACTCCGGCCTCGAGATAAACGAGGGCAGGGCAAACGCAAACAAACTGATGGTTCGCTTCGTGCGCGAGGCGATAGAGAAGTGCGAGGCGCGCCTGGCTACATGGCACGGCGGAAACATGCGCAACGCCATACCGTTCAAGGCAGAGGTGGTGCTGACATTGCCGAAGGAGAACGTCGAGGCCGTGAGGAAGCTGGTCGGCGAATGGAAGGAAAGATTCACCGATGAGTTCAAGACGATAGAGACAAACGGCCTGGAGTTCTATGCTGAGGACACCGAGACCCCCGCAATGCAGGTACCGGTTGAGGTGCAGGACAACCTCGTGGACGCCATATACGCTTGCCACGACGGCGTCATCCGCATGATACCTTCATATCCCGACGTGGTTGAGACAAGCTCGAACCTTGCAATAATAGACATCGAGGGAGGCGAGGCTTCCATAAAGATCCTTGCACGCTCGAGCCGCGAGGACATGAAGGACTATGTCGTAAAGACCATCGAGAGCTGCTTCAACATGATTGGCATGAAGGTGGAGACAGACGGCAGCTACGGCGGCTGGGACCCTAACCCCGACTCGGAGATACTCGCGCTGATGATGCGCGTTTACAAGGAGCTGAACGGCGAGGACGGCATCATACAGGTGGACCATGCAGGACTGGAGTGCTCAATCATCCTTGGCAAGTACCCGCACCTCGATGTGGTGAGCCTCGGCCCGACGGTGCGCTCACCGCACACAACCACCGAGCGCACGCTGTGGAAGACGGCGGAGCCGTTCTGGGCATTGCTGAAGAAGGTGCTCGGGGAAGTTCCGGTGAAGTAAAGCCGCACTTGTAAATTTTCTTTAATGTAAATTCCGTGGCTTCCAGGTTGCGACGACGGCCAATGCGGCAACGCCTGGAAGCCCGGGATTTTCGAAGGGTTGTGCCAGCATAATCCTTTCTAACAATAAAAAAAACTGTATGTTGCTTGTGTTTTCAAAAAAAACACTAACTTTGCAGCCGTAAACAGCGCATCGTGCCACGGGCGTGTGATGACCATAATGGCACGGGCGAACAATATTAAAAAAACAACAGTATGGACGATTACCCGGCGGAAAGCAGCGAGAACTTATCTTAGGCAGAGGATTACCACTTCCGCAGGGCTAATCCTTCGCCATGGAAAAAACCATTGAAGGATTAGGAAAATGATGAAATACTGGAACACTACGGGTTGTCTGAAGCAGTTGGCGGAGTGGCAACCAAACTGTTGGACACAGGTTACATGTCCGACGGACGATGACTTTCACGAATTGGAGGAGAGATTCGGAATACCCGACTATTTCCTGACGGACATCAGCGACACCGACGAGCGCGCGCGATATGAGTATGACGATGGCTGGATGCTCATAATCCTGCGCATCCCGTATGTCAAGGAGGTGAGGTCCCGCACCCCGTTCACCACCATCCCACTCGGAATAATCCACAAGCGGGACGTGACGATAACGGTGTGCTACTTCGAGACGAACATGATGATTGACTTCATCGGCTTCCACCAGAGGCGCGGCACTGGCTTCACCGACTATGTTGACATGATATTCAGGCTGTTCCTGTCGTCGGCAGTGTGGTACCTGAAACGCCTGAAGCAGATAAACAACATAATCGAACGCGCCAAGCGCGACCTCGACAAGGACGTGGACAACGAGTCGCTGATGGGGCTTAGCAGGCTGCAGGACTCGCTCACATATTTCATCACGTCGATACGGGGAAACGAGACACTCATACAGAAACTGAAGTTCAAACTGCAGGTGGACGAACTCGACGCCGACCTCATCGAGGACGTGAATATCGAGCTGAGCCAGGCACGCGAGACGACGAACATTTATTCTGACATACTCGAATCGACAATGGACACATACTCGAGCATCATCAACAACAACATGAACACCGTGATGCGTACGCTCACCGTGGTGACGATCGTCATGACGTTCCCGATGCTCGTGTCGTCGATTTTCGGCATGAACCTCATAAACGGCATGGAAAAAAGCCCGGTGGGGTTCGTAATCGCGCTCGTCATTTCCGCCATCGTGGCATTCGGCGCCTGGGCGGTTTTGAGGTGGCGGAAACTCATTTGACGGCGGAAAGTGAAAAAAAAGTAGTTTTTCTTAGGTTATTTGAAATAAAAGACGTAATTTCGCACGGCGAATTATACCAAATCCCTTACGATAAGGAAATGTAAAAACTCGAATCATCAACTAAAGAAAGTTACATGATGGACTCTCAAGAGAACGCCTTGGAGCAGACAAGGAAAGAAGAAATGCCAGCCGGGAGCACGGCTGAAGTGGAGAACGAAGAGACGGCGCGGGACACCGGCGTGGCTCAGGACGAGGAAACAAAGGAGCAGGAGCAGAAACCGAGGACCTATGAAACCAAGAAGGAGGTGGTGGAACGTCTCAGGGAAATCGCTCATGGGGAAGAAGTGCCGGCCAAGGAAGAGGTCGATGCGCTGAAATCCGCATTCTACAAACTGCACAAGTCTGAGCGCGAGGCAAGCCTCAAGGAATATCTCGATGCAGGCGGAGACCCCGATAAATACCAGATAGTGCCTGATGATTACGAGGAGGCCTTCAAGAGCGAGATGATGCTCGTGAAGGAGAAACGCTCGAACTTCTTCCTGCAGCAGGAGGAGGAGAAGCAGGACAACCTGAAGAAGAAACAGGAGATTATCGAAAAAATAAAGACCATGGCGACTTCGCCGGAGGAGGCCAACCGGTCGTACCAGCAGTTCAAGCAACTGCAGCAGGAGTGGAAGGAGATAAAGCAAGTGCCGGCGGAAAAGGCAAACGAACTGTGGCGCAACTACCAACTCTATGTGGAGCAGTTCTACGACCTGCTGAAACTTAACAGCGAGGCGCGCGAATACGACTTCAAGAAAAACCTCGAGAAAAAGACACAACTGTGCGAGGCTGCGGAGAAACTCGCGGACGAGGAGGACGTGATAAGCGCATTCCACCAACTGCAGGACCTGCATCAGGAGTACCGCGAGACGGGACCGGTGGCAAAGGAACTGCGTGAGGAACTATGGGCTCGCTTCAAGGCGGCATCGACAGTGATAAACAAGAAACACCAGAAACACTATGAAGAACTGCGTGCCAAGGAGGAGGAGAACCTCAACCTCAAGACCGCACTGTGCGAAAAGGTGGAAGATATAGCGAAGAGGGAAAACAATGGAGCAGCCGACTGGGACAGGAACACCAAGGAGATAATAGAAATCCAGGGCGAATGGAAGACAATAGGCTTCGCTCCGCAGAAGATGAACGTGAAGATCTTCGAGCGTTTCCGCAAGGCATGTGATGATTTCTTCGGGAGAAAATCAGAATATTTCAAGGAAATGAAACAGCACATGGCCGAGAACGCAGAGAAGAAACGCGCGCTCGTCGAGCAGGCACAGGCCATGCAGGACAGCACCGACTGGAAAAAAACAGCCGACAAACTCATCGCGCTACAGAAGGAATGGAAGGCGATAGGCGTGGTGCCGAGGAAACTGGGAGACAAACTCTGGGAGGATTTCATTTCGGCATGCAACAAATTCTTCGAGGCACGAAACGAGGCAACGTCAGGGACGAGGCGCGCCGAGAAGGAAAACCTCGGGAAGAAACGTGAGATAATAGACAAGCTGAAAGCCATGCTCGAGACACCGGAGGAGGATGCAAAGGACAAGGTGTATCAGCTGATTGATGAATACAACAGCATCGGGCATGTGCCTTTCAAGGAGAAGGACAAACTGTATGAAGAATACCGCGAGGTGCTGGACCGCGTGTTCAAGGAACTGAACATCAGCGCAAACCGCCGCCGCCTCGACAATTTCCGCAGCTCGGTGCGCAGCATGGCGGAACGCGGGGAGGGAACGCTCGACAGCGAACGGTCGAGGCTCATGAGGCGGTACGAGGGACTGAAGCAGGAAATACAGACCTACGAGAACAACCTCGGATTCCTCAACGCGGCGTCGAAGAAAGGCAGCACGCTCATCGACGAGATGAACCGCAAGGTGCAGAAACTGAAGGATGAGTGCGAACTCGTGCGCCAGAAGATAAAGACCATCGACGCGGAAAACCGCGACAAGGAATGAATCCATGGCGATTATTTGCCATATCAAATTAGGTTTAAGAGTTTTATGATTTGGTGGACACACTGGCCGTGCGTCCACCAAATCATATAATAACATTCAAGGTTTTATATATTGTTAGTGTGACCAACAAAAAAGGTGTCTTTCCACTATCGGGAAAGACACCTTTTGTTGGGGTACTCGGATTCGAACCAAGAATGACAGGACCAGAATCTGTAGTGTTACCATTACACCATACCCCAATAACCAAAGACAACCCAGTGGCGGCATTGCCGCATGCCCGCCCAAGGGCATCACCTGAATTTCGGATGCAAAGGTACGCATTTTTTTTTAATCGCAAGCGTTTTCACCTACTTTTTTCTAAAAAATATCAAAATAACACACGATATTAATGGTTTTACGATTATAAGATGTACCTTTGCATAAGGTTTTGTGCAAAGACACAGCCCGTGGAAATAATAATATTCAGTAACGTAAATGACAACAACAAAGCAACTTGTAGAAGTAATTACCAAGGGTATCCAGGAGAAGAAGGGTAAGGAAATCGTGGTGGTGGATATGCAGGGAATCGACGGGGCGATATGCAACTATTTCGTGATATGCTCCGGCAACTCGCCGACACAGGTGTCCGCGATAATGGATTCCGTGGAAGACACTGCGCTGGAGAAGGCAGGTGAAAAGCCTGTCCGCGTGATCGGGGAGCAGCAGTCGCAGTGGATAGCGATGGACTATATAGACGTCATGGTGCATATATTCCTGCCCGAGGCACGCGACTTCTACAACATAGAGCGGCTATGGGAGGACGCCGGGGTGGAGAATATCCCCGACGCTGACTGACGCCGGGCGAACGGAATTTGGATTGAAGCGTAAAACAATATTGGTTTTTGAATTGAAAAGCAGGTAGGACTACCGGATATAAGACATGGAAGAGAACAAAAACAACCGACCGAAGATGCCGAGGTTCAACATGAGTTGGATTTACATACTCATATTGCTGGCTCTCGTAACGTTCTATCTCTCGGGGGGCGACGCCATAGGGGGCGGCATGAGCAGGACCGCCACATACGATGAGTTCAAGATGTATGTCAACAGCGGATATGCACAGAAGGTGGAGGTGAACAACAGCGACAACATCCTCAAGATGTATGTCGTGCCTGAGCACATCAGGCAGGTGTTCAGGTCTGGTGTCGACAAGGTGGGGAAAAATCCTTACCTCGAGGTGCAGTACGGCAGCACTGACAAGTTGGAGGAATTCATAGACTCTGCGAAGAAGAGCGGTAAATTCAAGGGACAGCTCGACTACAAGAACCGCAAGGACAACGGTTTTACGAACATACTGATAAACATCGCTTTCTTTGTGGTGCTGATTGTGATATGGATTATCATAATGAGGCGCATGAGTGGTGGCGGAGGCTCGTCGGGAGTGTTCTCGGTGGGCAAGAGCAAAGCCAAGATGTATGAAAAAGGAGGCGAGATAAACGTCACGTTCAAGGACGTGGCTGGGCAGGAGGGCGCCAAGCAGGAGGTGCAGGAAATAGTTGAGTTCCTTAAGAACCCAAGGAAATACACCGACCTCGGCGGCAAGATCCCCAAGGGGGCATTGCTCGTGGGGCCGCCGGGAACGGGTAAGACGCTGCTTGCCAAGGCTGTTGCCGGCGAGGCCGGCGTGCCGTTCTTCTCGATGTCCGGGTCCGATTTCGTGGAGATGTTCGTCGGCGTCGGCGCCAGCAGGGTGCGCGACCTCTTCCGCCAGGCAAAGGAGAAAGCACCGTGTATAATATTCATCGACGAGATTGACGCAGTTGGAAGGGCGCGGTCGAAGAACCCCGCAATGGGCGGAAACGACGAGCGCGAGAACACACTGAACGCCCTGCTGACCGAGATGGACGGCTTCGGGACGAACAGCGGAGTGATTATCCTTGCCGCGACCAACCGCGTTGACATGCTCGACTCGGCGCTGCTGCGCGCCGGACGGTTCGACCGACAGATAAGCGTTGACCTGCCCGACCTCAACGAGCGGCGCGCCATATTCATGGTTCACCTGCGGCCGATAAAGATAGACCGCAGCCTTGACATTGACCTCCTGGCGCGGCAGACACCGGGATTCTCAGGAGCCGACATAGCAAACGTGTGCAATGAGGCGGCACTCATTGCCGCGCGCCATGACAAGAAAGTGGTGGGGAGGCAGGATTTCCTCGATGCCGTTGACCGCATCATAGGCGGCCTGGAGAAGAAGACAAAGGTGCTGACCGAACAGGAGAAACGCTCCATCGCGATACACGAGGCCGGACACGCCACAGTGTCGTGGTTCTGCGAACACGCCAACCCGCTCGTGAAGGTGACCATCGTGCCTCGCGGACGTGCCCTCGGGGCAGCATGGTACATGCCGGAGGAACGCCAGATAACGACGAAGGAGCAGATGCTCGACGAGATATGCGCACTCTTGGGAGGGCGTGCGGCCGAGGATTTGTTCATCGGAGAGATATCAACCGGCGCAATGAACGACCTCGAGCGCGTGACAAAGACATCGTACTCAATGATCGCATACGCCGGAATGAGCGACAAACTGCCTAATATATGTTACTACAACAACCAGGAGTACAATTTCCAGAAGCCTTACTCGGACACCACGGCGCAGGTCATAGACGACGAGGTGATGAAACTTATATCCGGGCAGTATGAGCGTGCGAAGCAACTCCTGACGGAACACAGGGAGGGACACAACAAGCTGGCACAACTGCTGATAGACCGCGAGGTGATTTTCGCCGAGGACGTAGAGAAAATATTCGGCAAGCGTCCGTGGGAGAGCAGGTCGTCAGAGATTTTGCAGGATGATGACAAGGCGGCGCCAACGGAAGTCAAGGAGCAGCCTGCGAAAGAAACAAACACGGAGAAGAATGGCTATGAAGAACCTGATTGTTAGAACCATAACGGGCATATTCTTTGTTGCGGCAATAGTGACATGCTTCCTCAGCGCTTTCACGATGGTTGTCCTTTTCGCTATTGTCACCGCACTGACATTGTGGGAGTTCACGGGTCTGGTCAACACGTATGCCGGCGTTACCGTCAACCGTTTCATCTGCACCGTTGGCGGTGTCTATCTTTTCCTGGCCATGGCCGGGTATGTCAGCGGTTTCGTCACGACGAGCGCGGTGTTCGTGCCATACCTTCTCACGATTGTTTACCTCTTCATAAGCGAGCTGTATCTGCGTTCCGGAAATCCTCTGAACAACTGGGCATACACGATGCTGTCGCAGATGTACGTCGCGCTGCCCCTGTCAACGGTTAATGCCCTCGCCTTCATACAGGGCGGTGACGGAGTCGTGTCATACAGAATGATTGTGCCGCTTAGCGTCTTCATTTTCCTTTGGGTAAGCGACACCGGCGCATATTGCTGCGGGTCGCTGCTCGGACGCCACAAACTCTTCCCGCGTGTTTCGCCAGGGAAGACATGGGAGGGAAGCGTCGGCGGAGGTGTGTTCGTGCTGGTGGCGGCTGCCGTGACGTGGCTTCTCACCGGCGGCAACGATGGGCAAAGCGTCCTCACGCTGCCGGCATGGCTCGGGCTGGGGCTCGTCGTCGTTGTCTTCGGCACATGGGGCGACCTCGTGGAGAGCCTTTTCAAACGCACACTCGGCATAAAGGACAGTGGGAACATACTCCCCGGTCACGGTGGTATGCTCGACCGTTTCGACTCCTCGCTCATGGCATTGCCGGCATCACTCGTATATCTCTATTCGGTGGTCATGGCAGGGTAGGAGGCACTTATGCCCACGGGTTTTCCGCCACTGGCAGCCTGATGTCTGATAGGAAACTGAACTGTGTCACGAACCACTGCCCGGTGCTGGGCTTTTTGCGCAGGCTGATTGGGCGCGGACTGTCTGCTCCTCCCGAATGCAGGTAGAGTGTCGCCATCGTATCGACGTAGGAATAAGGGTTTGTCGACACTTTTATCGTGAGCGGGAACGACGGCGTGTAGCCATTTTCCGGTGTGGCGCCTGCGATGAAAGAGCGTGTCTTGTATGTCTTGCCGCAAAGCCTGTCGCGCAGGAATTGCACGTCGGAATTGTTTATCGGATTCGGACCCTTCAGGAAGTTGAGCATCTCGAGCGAGTCCTCCATGCTCTCTTCGTAGCGGCACAGCGCGGCAACAACGAGCGCTGCCACCTCAAACTCATCGTTCAGCCTTGACTGCGGCATGGCTTTAAGTTCGTTGATGTTCTTAGGCAATGTTTGCAACACAATGTCTTTCGACTTGTTACCGGAAAGAAAATCTAAAAATCCCATAGTTTTATTTTTGTTTAGTTTGGTTGTTGAACGTTTTGCAAAGATAAACATAAAAACAAACAACCGCTCCGTGGGAAACAATCTTTAACATTGTTTTAGTTATGAAAGCAATCCTTTTCGTAACATGGCTGAAACGAGTATCAAATTACAATATATATTATTATGTTGACAGTTCAATTACTTGAACATTTAGAGAAAATTTAATAACTTTGCCAAAAGAAGATATTTGTGGTAACATTATTAATATAATACTAATATGAGGCAAAATTATTTCTTAAAGACTATTCTTGTCTTCCTGATGGCTCTCTTCGTTGGCGGCGCCAATGCGGAGGAAAAGAAAAGCACGCTGGCTTTCACTCGCAACTGCAATGGCAGTGGCGAGGCTAAAGATGGTGTGAAGTGGGCTGTGACTTCCGATGCTGCGGAATCCCAATATGACCCTTCCAGGGGTATCCATTATGGAACAGGTCAGAAGGCGGTTAGTTATTTACAACTGACCACTTCTGACATCACTGGGACCATAAAGAGTATAGTTGTCAATGCCGCCGGCAATTCTGGTACAACGGCAAAGATACATGTCACTGTTGGTGGGGTCGCCTTTGGCAGCGAACAAAGTCTTAAAGGTTCGAATGCTCCGTACACATTTGGAAACGGCGATGATGGGGCAACCGGGCAAATTGTCGTGAGGCTTGAGCAAGCAAAAGCAAAGAAAGCCCTTTATGTGAAGTCTATTGTAGTGACATACTCGACCGAAGCCCTTGGCGGGACCCAAGACCCGCAGAACAGTTTTGCCAACGCGACGGAAAACGCCACCGTGGGTGAGCCTTACACCATACAGGAGTTGACGACGCTCAGCGACGGAGGCAGGGGTTATGAGAGCAGCAATGCTACCGTCGCATCAATCGACAATGCCGGGAATATAACACTGCATAAGTCCGGCGAGACGGATATCACAGTCACAACTTATGCAACCGGGACTTACAGGGAGGGCTCCGCGTCCTACAAACTCATAGTGGCAAAAGGCACACCCGTATTGGAGTTTGCTTCTGCCGATTTCCATGTCTATAAGGATGAGAATGCGGCTGGCCCGGCACTGACAAAAAAGCCCGATGGCATCAGTGTGGTCTATTCCGTGGAGAACAGCGGCATAGCAACTGTTGATGAAAATGGCATGGTAACTGCACTTGCCGTGGGGCAAACCACAGTCACCGCGACATCGGATGAAAACGAGGCCTACAGGTCCTCTTCCGCATCATACACGCTGTTCGTCGACGAGAGGCTGGTGTCCGGAGTAGATATATACGAGATGGTGACGGATGCCTCGACGCTAAAGGCCGGGGACAAACTCATATTCGTATATCAAAATGCGACAATTGAGCATGGAGGGGGAGTACCGTCGGCAATGGGGCCAAAAGACACAAACAATTTCAAAACAACGGCGGTTTCTTTCCTTGACGGGGAACATACCAATATTATAAAGGTTGAGAAAGACAGAGCAGCAAACGTAGCGGTAATGGTGCTTGGCGGAACAGCGGGAGCATGGAATTTCCATACAAAAGATGGTTATCTGTGTGTTCCGCGTGATGCAAACACATTGGTAACAACCGGGACTGTTGATGATAAAGTCACAGCGACCATAAAAATTGTGGACAACAATGATGCCAAGGTTACTTTCACAAAATTCGGTCGGATTGTGAAATACAACAATACCTCTAGTACTAGCTTGTTCTCAACTTACAAGAGCACCAACAAATTCCCGCTGATAAAGATTTACCGTAAGAGCGACAATGCGGCAATCACTTTTGCCAACGCATCGGAGGAAATAACATACGGCGACAACTACAAGGCACAGACACCGGAGTTCAGCGGTGACGCGAGCACTCTTGTTTACACGAGCAGCGATGAAACGAAGGTGAAGTTCCATGGCAGCAACGTGATTGACATACTGGCACCGGGAACGGTGACGATAACGGCGGCAGTACCAGGAAATGCGGCAAGCGGCAGCTACGAGCTCACGGTGAACGCTCCGTCAGACGGACACGAGATAAACCTCACGTTCGGCGCGGCAGGTTACCTGACATGGGTCGCCACGGCCGACATCGAATTCTCGCAGACGGACGGCGTGACGGCATACCAGATAACCGGGGCCACGGCGGAGAAGGTGACTGCCGAGGAGGTGGCAGGCGTCCCGCAGGGCGCGGCGGTGCTGCTGAAAGGCAACGGCACGGTGACGCTGAAGCGCACCACGGGCGTTGCACCGCTCGCCGGCAACAAGATGCTCGCTTGCACTGATGCCTCGGTGACGGGCATGACGGGCAGCGAGACATCCACCGACATCTATGTGCTCGGCAACGGCGGCAGCGGTCTCGGCTTCTACATGTTACGGAACACGCTGCAGGCCGGCAAGGGCTACCTCCGTATAAACGGCGCGGCAGGTGGCGCAAAGCCTTCGTTCGTCGGCTTCGAGGAGACAACGGGCATTTGCGCCACAGCCGCCGATGCTGACGGCGACGGCGCATACTACACACTCCAGGGCATACGCGTGACGAAGCCGCAGAGAGGTGTCTATATCAGGAACGGCAGGAAAGTGATTGTGAAATAAGAAACATAAAACGCAACAATATGAAAAAGAAAACATACAGCGCGCCGGAGGTGTGCAATGTGGAATATCCCGAACTGATGGATGGCCTTTTCGTCTTCTTCAGCAAAAAGCCGGGCTCCATAGACGGCAATACCGGCGGCCCGTTGGCAAAGCCCACTGACATTGAGATTGAGGACGAGGAGGACGAGGAGAAAAATGAGAACCCGCTCCCGATTTACAAATACAAGGCCTGGCAAGACTGACCGCCAGCGTGTTGAGCATAAAGAAGTATGGAAGCGGACCCCTGCCGGCAGGCGGAAGTCCGCTTCCATACTTCTTTATTGCGGTCTGGCAGGCGTGTCCGTTTTGGCATGGACTTGCGCAAAGCTTAACCCAAACCGGTCATTACAACACAGATTTTCCTATTTCATCTTGGCAACCTGTTCCCCGTCTG
>URLI01000040.1 GCA_900548585.1 uncultured Prevotella sp.
AGACATATAAGGGTTGTTTGTTATTATGAAAGACGGCTAATATTGGATGCTTACTTTATATTAATTATATTGCAAAGATACGAAAGAATCTGAATAATACAAAAAAAACACCATCTTCCGATATGTGGAAGATGATGTTTTCCTATTTTGTACTTCTTTTATTGTTTTATTCGTTTTGGCTTTTGTCAGAACCGTTTTCAGCCTCTGTCTTCTTCTGGAACCACGCCTTGGCGATGTTGTCATCGGGTGTCACGGTTACGCACTTGTCGAAATACTGGCCTGCCGTCTCGAGGTCGTTCTTTGTCCAGTAGTAGTAGCCGACGCGGCTGTATGACGTTCCGAGATAGAAGTTCTCGCTGTCACTGCGGTCTTCCTTGTTCTCAAGCAGTTTTATGACTATATTGAAGTAAGGCAGCGATTTCTCATCAAGTTCTGCTGTGAACGCAGCGTTTGCCTCCTGGTACTTGCCCCATACCTCGGCCTGCGGGTATTTCGCTATGACTTGGTCATACAGTTCCACGAGTTTTCCGAAGTTCTCCTCGACGGCAACGCTGTCCTTTGCCTCCTTTGCCTTTTTCACCTTGTTTAGGTAGATGTCTGCGATGTCGCGGTAGTCGGAAAGTTTTGCATTAGGGTTCTTGTCGAGGTAAGTCGCGCTATATTCCAGTGCCTTGTCCTCCTGTCCCATGTCGTTGTAAGCATCGGAGATGTATTTGTATGGCATGATGTTCGTAGCATCGATGGAGAGAGCCTTCTCGTATTTGGCAATGGCCTCCTCGTAGCGTTTGTTGCCTGCGAGTGCCTGACCGTAGTAGCACAGGTCGCCAGAGTTGCTGTCGCCTTCTTCTGCTATCAGTTTTTCTGCATAACCGAGTGCTTCCTCATACTGCTTCAGTCCTATGGTATTGATGAGTGCCAGCCTGACAAAGGAGATGTTCTTGGGGTATTTTGACATGCCGACCTTTGCCACTTCGAGGGCTTTCTCTCGGTTGCCCTGCGATGTCGCGGTGACGGAGTACTCCGTGAGGTGTGCCTCCTGTAGTTTCGATATGTCTGACTTGAGGAAGTATTCCAGGGCTTTCTCGTAGTTGCCCGTGTTGTAGAAAGAGTGTGCGGCCTCTGCCTCAACGGGGAAGTCAGGCACGTTCTTCTTCAACTCGTTCAGCATCCGCTCCGACTCCTCCGGGTCAATCTTACGGTATACGTTTGAGTAGCTCATGTATGCATGCGGGTTCTTCGGGTCAAGCTCTATCGACTGTCGGTACCACATTGCCGCGCCGCCTCCGTCGTCCTGCATTGCCTGGATGTCGCCTTTCAGTATGTATGCGTTGCCGTAGTTCTTGTCGCGCGCCAAAGCCATGTCGGCATAGTGGTTTGCCATATCGTAGTTCTTTACCGTGAGATAGGCGTTGCCGAGGGCGACAAGCGCCTCCGGGTTTTTCTTGAACACCTTGTTGTATTCCTTGAGCAGATTCTTCGCGGCCTTGTTGTCGTTCGGGTTAGCCTTCAGTTCTTTCACTATGGGCTCGAGCATGGCGTTGTAGTCTTCCACCTGAGCGTTTGCGGCGACCGACATGCTTAGTGCTAACGCACTGCTGATAAGATATTTTATTGCTTTCATATTCTAAACTATTTTAGTCCTACTTCCTGTTATTAATACGTTCTTTCTTGCAAGCGTTTTTTATTTGTGTGACTGACTATTGTCGTGAAGGTTTATTTATTCCCTCTTGACGTTAACAGTTTTTATCACAATGTCGCCCCTGTATGGCAGCAGCCCCGACCTGAATACTATCAACTGTCCCTTGGGACTGGTTATGTAGTTGGCGAAACTCCAGGGTAGGGCCTTGCGCGGATCGACAACTATTGCGTATATTGTCCTTACAAACGGATAGCGTCCGTCAAGTAAGTATGCCTGGTATGGTTTCCAACTGTTCATTGGCGTTGCCTTGTCTTGCAACGATACAGACATTACATGTATGTTCTTCTTGAATGTGGTGTTCGTGGTGTCGCGGCGGTCGTTGAGCCAGTTGGAGCCGATTACACCTATCGAGTTTGGGGTATTGTCAACATAGTCGATAACCTCCTTGCTGTTCCTTGCCGCGAACATTTGTTTCCCCTCGATTGTCTTCCCGTTTAGTATGGAGTCAACGACATACCTCACGGTGGCTGATTCTTTGTTGTCGAACACCAGTTCGATTTTCCCTCGTCTGGAGCCGGGGTAAATCTCGCTCCAGTCGGTTGCCTCGCCTCCGAGTATCCTCTTGATGTCCTTCACGGTGATGCAGGTGTCTTGGTTGCTGCGGTTCACAATGAACGCCAGCCCGTCGTAGCCGATGGGGAACACCTCTGGTATGCGGCCGTTCTTTCTGATGTATGCGTCCTCGTTGGGCTTGAGGGCGCGTGACGTGAAGAGCAAGTTCGTCTTCATGTCAGTGATCTGCTTCATGCCATCCACCTCGTTGGTGTACCTGGCCTGCAGGTGTGTTTTCGGGAACTGGTACTCGAACTGTTCCCGTAGTTCTTCTATTATAGGGCTAAAACTTTCATCGGCGACAAACTGAATTGTCCCCGATGAACGTGTGTCTGTCCTACCGCTCTTGTCCTTCTTCCCGGTGCACGAGAAGAAGAACAAAGAGGGTAATAGTAATCCTACGATTGCGTAGAATACGTTTCTTTTCATTTTGTGATTACCTAAGTTGGAATGTTACAGGCAGCGTGTATTTCACGTTGACTGACTGGCCGTTCTGCTTGCCGGGAATCCATTTCGGCATACTCTTGACAACGCGTATGGCCTCCTTGTCGAGTGACGGGTCAACCGACTTTACCACCTTCGCGCCGGAGATGGATCCGTCCCTGCCGACAACGAACTGCACAATCACCTTGCCCTGGACACCATTTTCCTCGGCGATTGTCGGGTACTTGATGTTGCTTGACAGGTATTTCATGAGCGCGCCGTTACCGCCCGGGAACGAAGGCATCTGCTCTACAACGTCGAAAACCTTTGTAGCGACTTCCTGCTTCACCTCAGCCTTTGGCTCCGGGTCCACTTTTATGTCGTTGCGGATAGCCTCCATTGTGCGGTCCTTGGTACCTTCCTGGTCAACGTTGCTCACGGCCTTGTCTTTCTCGAGCTCGTCCATGGCCTTCAGGGTGTTCTCCTCTTTCACGAGGTCGTCCTTCTTGATGACCGGTGCGGTGAACTTCTGCGACTCGCGGACTTCCGGAATTTCCTTCTTTGGCTCAACCTTTGGCTGGACCTTGACTTCTTCCTTCTTTTCCTTCTTTGCAGCATCCTGCAGTTTCTGCAGTTCGAGCTGCTCGAGATAGGCCTGGTGTTCCGCGTCAAGTTTGTTCTGGTGTACCTTGTATGCGAGACCGCCACCGACTAATGCTGCAACGATGATCAGTATCACAAGGGCTTTGACGTTTCGGCCGGAAGTTCCCTTGCGGAGCACGTATGCCCCGTAGGACTTGTTCTTGTCGGCGAACACCATCTCGACCCATTTCGGGTCGTAAAGATCTATTTTTGCCATTTTTTCTTGCTTTATTGTTAATCGTTACAGTTGTACATTCTTTTCCTTGAGTATCTTGATGTCATTGTCATTGATTTTGTCAATAACGTATGTTCCGATACTAAGGATCTGCATTTCATCGAGTGCGGAAATCATATTGTCGTATGTGGAGTTGTCAGTGGGCTTGATTACGACAGTCATTGTCGGGATCTTCTCGGAGCCGAGTTCGCCCCTCCTTATTTTCTGCAGTTCCTTCTGGTAGATGCTGTCCGGCCACTGCTTTGGGTTCTGACTGCGTTTCTGCTTCAGTTCCTCCACGGCAAGTATGATGCGGTTTGTAGGTTTCGTACCGTCTCCGATGGCATGGTAGCGCAGCACGTCGCGTATTCCCTTGCTGCCCCATGTTGTTTCCTTCAGTCCCCTGGAGTTGCCATTGTCATCATATTCGGTGTAGTATATCTTGTTGTTTGCCGCGAGATATATTGTCACCGTCTGCGATGCCTTGGCCTCATTCTTCTGCGCGTCCGTCGTGTTCTGGTCATTGCTCGGCATGGTGAGTTCCATAGTACTCGGTTTGCTGAGCGTTGTGCAGAGCATGAAGAACGTTATGAGAAGCATAAGCATGTCCACCATAGGAGTGAAGTCCACACGGACGTTAATCTTCTTTTGTTTGCTTTCTTTCTTATGTGACATAGTTATTTGCCTCCCTTTACGTATGAATCAGCCTCCACCGTCTTTGCCGCGTCGAGCTGAGAAATCATGAAATAGTGACTCTCATCCATGTCCTGAAGTTCGTTCATCACCTTCTTAATTGTCTTATAAGGGGTTTTGGCGTCTGCCTTCAGGGCAATCTTGATTTTGTCATTCACAGTGCGTGCAGCGTCAACCCACTGCTGGAACTCGCTCATGCCGCCATTGATGGAGTCGAGGGGTATTCCCTCCGTGACTATCATCCTGTTGCGGTTTGCGCTGGGCTGCTGCAGGTATCCGCTGAGTTTCGTCATCGGTACTCCGAACAGTGCCTCGGTCTTGAATGTCTCAACCTGCTTCTGGGTCAGCTTGATGCCGAACCTGTCGGCCATGTTGGACAGAGCGTTGCCGAGTTGCTCGGTGTTGTCGATGTTCATAAACACCTGGCCTTGGCCTGTTGGCCTGCCATTTGCGTCCTTTTCAGGACTAACCAATATAGTAAGGACACCGTTTTCCGGCACCTTGATTTCCGATATTGAGCCTGGTGTCATTACCTTCACTGGCTCGTTCTTGACGAACGTCGAGGTCAGCATGAAGAAGGTAAGGAGCAGGGTCATAACATCGGACATAGGTGTCATGTCAATCCAGATGTCACTTTTCTTAATTTTTACTTTACCCATAGCGATAAATTTTTAAGGGGTTAGCAAAAATTAAGCCTCTTCCGTATGGTTCGTTTCGTATGTCTGTGCGATAGAGTAACCAACCTCGTCAAGCGCAAAGGTCAACTTGTCGACCTTGTTTGTAAAGTAGTTGTAGGAGACAACGGCGCACCAAGAAGTGGCAATACCGAAGGCGGTGTTGATAAGTGCCTCGGATATACCCTCTGAAAGTGCGGCAGAGTCTGCACCACCACCTGCTGAAAGAGCGGAGAACGAGCGGATCATACCGATCACAGTACCGAGAAGTCCGGTAAGCGTACCGAGTGTGACGATGGTTGCAATGATCGGGAGGTTCATCGTGAGGGTAGGCATCTCAAGCTGCGTTGCCTCCTCGTGAGCCTGCTGTATCTTTGCGATCTTCTGTGACTTCTGCAGGCCCTGTGTTGCCTCCATCTCCTTGTATGCGCGGAGAGATGCGCCGACAACGTTTGCCACGGAGCCCTTCTGTGCGTCGCAGAGTTTCTGAGCCTTTGCGAAGTCGTTGGCGTTGAGGGCTGCCTTGATGTTAGCTACGAACTTTGGCAGCGCGCCCTTGCCGAAAGCGGTCTTCAGAGCGAGCCAGCGCTCGATAGACATTGCGATGACGGTGAGCAACAGTGTGTGGATTATAGGCACGATGACACCACCCTTGAAGATTGTTCCCCAAACGTCGAGAGGGCTGTTTGCAGGGTCATTGTCCTGGAAGTGCATTGGGTTTGCAAACCAGGTGTAGAACAACGTGAATGCGATGATACCGCACACGATGATAATCCAGAATGCACCTCTTACTCCTGTGAAGCCCTGAGATTTCTTAGGGCTTGCGTTCTTTTGTGTAGTTGCCATAATTTGAATGTTTAATTTTAGTTGTAAATAATTTAAGTTATTAATTAATTCCTGTTTAATCCAGAGCTTGCCACGCTGCGCTTGCACACGGTGGCGCACTCGATAATAAGTTGCGCAAAGATAACAATTAATGAAAAACTAACATGCCATTTAATAAGTTTTAACAATGAATATGCGCATTTTTCTTTCCATACGTGTGATTTTGTTACCCGTGGTCATCATTTCTTGTCACGATGACATTGCGTGTTTTCCCCGGAAATCACCCGCCTGCTATCTTGTCCGTGCTATGCGGAGATCCTGTGCCGGGCGGTTTGGCCTGCGTGGCCGCTCTCCGTTATCGGCGCATGACTCCGGAAGTGGTTCTGCCTGTGCAAAAGTAATTATTCTTTTTTGTTTAAACGAGGGAATGCGCTTTTTATTTCATCTTATATGTGAAAATAGGCGCATGGTGGAGTTTGTCGCCCTTTGTAGGCATCTTGCCGCTTGCGGCTTGCCTGGCGAGGCTCTCCCGCCCTTGGTTGTTATATGTGCAATGTATGCCCCATGCGGGTTTTCTTTGTCTTCAGGTATCTGATGTTATACATGTTCGGCGTCACCTCTATTGGTATGTTCTCCACGATCTGCAGCCCATAGGCTTCCAGCCCGACGCGCTTCACTGGGTTGTTTGTCAGCAACTTCATCTTCTGCACCCCGAGTTTCCGCAGTATCTGCGCCCCGCAGCCGTAGTCGCGCTCGTCTGGCTTGAAACCGAGGTGTATGTTCGCCTCGACGGTGTCGAGCCCCTCCTCCTGCAGTTTGTATGCAGCGATCTTGTTCATCAGGCCTATGCCGCGCCCTTCCTGCTGCATGTACACCACGACGCCCCTGCCCTCTTTTTCTATCATCTGCATCGATTTGTGCAGTTGCTCGCCGCAGTCGCACCTCATGCTCCCGAGTATGTCCCCCGTCGCGCACGACGAGTGTACGCGTACCATTATCGGCTCGTCCTTCTCCCATTCACCCTTCAGCAGCGCGAAATGCTCCAGCCCGTTGCTTACCTGCCGGAACGGGACGAACCTGAAATGCCCGTACATCGTGGGCAGGTCCACCGTTTCGCCCATTTCCACGAGCGAGTCCTTTTTCAGGCGGTAGGCAATCATGTCCTTTATGGTGATGATTTTCAGGCCATGCTCCTTTGCGAAGTCAACCAGCTGCGGCATCCGCGCCATCGTGCCGTCCTCGTTCATTATCTCCATAAGCGCGCCTGCCGGGTACAGTCCTGCAATCTTGCAGAGGTCTATTGCCGCCTCGGTGTGCCCGCTGCGTTTCAGCACGCCGTTGTCCTGCGCGTATAGGGGGTTGATGTGGCCTGGCCTGCCGAATGTCTGCGGCGTGCTTTCCGGGTCTGCGAGAGCCCTGATCGTGGCGCACCGGTCGCTTGCGGACACTCCGGTGGTGCATCCCTCGAGTTTGTCAACTGTTATGGTGAACGGTGTTCCGAGCATCGACGTGTTGTCCGTCACCTGCCGTGACAGGTCGAGTTCGGCGCATCTCGAGTTCGTTATCGGCGCGCACAGCACCCCGCGTGCGTTTTTCAGCATGAAGTTAACCATCTCGGGGGTGATCTTCTCCGCCGAGCAGATGAGGTCGCCCTCGTTTTCGCGGTCCTCGTCGTCCACCACGATGACGAACTTGCCGTCCCTGAAGTCTTTCACAGCATCTTCTATGCTGCTTAGTCTGAAGTCTTGCATGATTTTTCTAATATATTTTTTTGAGGTCAATCCTGTGGCGCGCCCCTCAGCGACGCCTCTTCGATTCTCCTCGTTATGTTTCCATTTGTGCGCTTTATGGCGCGCAGGTCGCGGTAGAGCCGCAGCCTGAAGCGGCACATCCTTATATATAGTATGATGCCGATCGGGAAGAAGAGCGCCGCCATGACGTTCTTCCATTTCCTCTCGAATGGCCGTGTGTGCGCGGCGAGCGAAATCACGGGATAGTTGTTGAGTTCCGTCAGTATCACCCTGTCGCGCGTGTTCGAGAGGTCATCGATCACGTTTTCCAACCGCTCCCCTATGTTCCTTATGGCATTGTCCGGCTCGTATCTGAAGAACACCTTCACCGGGTTTGGCATACTTATCAGCCTGTGCTCGCTGGCATACGCCGTTATCTCGCGGCTTATCGCGTCAAGCGAGCCACTGCTCCCGGCATAGTCCGGGGAGTTTATTATCACTTCCTTCCTTGTTATGTTGCGCTTGACGCGCATGCCGAGCAGCCGCATCGCCACTCCTCGGTAGGCATCGACGTTGAACACCACCGAGTCGTTGTTGGCCTTGTATGTGAAGAACACCGCGAGCGGGGTAAGAACCGCCGGGGCGATTCCCTTGCCGAACCACACCGCCCACATCCCTCCGCGTGCCATGCGGTATCCGGTGTTGTCGAAGATGTAGTAGATGATGAACACCAGCACGGAGATTATGACCGGAACGCCGAGCCCTCCCTTGCGGATAATCGCGCCGAGCGGCGCGCCGATGAAGAAGAATATCAGGCACGACAGCGCCAGCGTGAACTTGTTTATCGCCTCTATCCTGTGCTGCCTGATGAGCCTGTCGCCGTCTGACGTCACCATCGCGCGGAAGTCTGTCTCCGCCAACTCCGACTGCACGCTCATCATGGCATTGTTCACTGCCTCGAGTTTCTTGTCCGCCGGCATCCTTGAGAACACCGTGTCTATGTCGAACGATTTCGTACCCGCCATCTTCCTTGCCCTGTTCATGTCGGCCATCCTGCCGGCCGGCGTGTTCCCCACGCGCCACATCGTCATCGTGAGCGCGCGGTAGTTCTCCCTGCCGATGCTGTCGTAGGTGCGGTTCAGCGAGTCGAGGTCGTGGCTTATCCTGGCCAGGCTCTTGCCCCTGGCGTTGTTCGAGAGCGCGCTCGCGTCGGCAAGGTTGAAGTCGGAGTCAAAGTCTATCACTATCCTCTTCCTCGTGAATGTCTCGCGCCTGTACGGCACGCTGGCATTCTCGGACAGTTCCGAGTTCTTGATGTTCTCGAACCACTCGCCGCTCCACAGGTTCAGCACGAGGTGCTTCTTCTCGGCCGTTGACTGCAGCATCCCCGAGTCGGCAAGTATTATCGCCGCGTCGTCGAAACTGTCGGTCATGCGGTAAATCATTATCCCGTAAAGTTTCCCGGTGCCAGCGTCTTTCCTCTGCACATAAAGGTTGCTGCCCGGTATGCCGTCATAGAACACTCCCTCGGGTATTTCCAGCTCGGGGCTCTTCTGCTTCATCGACAGCAGCAGCTGGGCGAACGACATGTTTGCACTCGGCGCGACGACATTCTGGAAGTAGAGCGAGGTCATGGCTATGGCCACCACTATCACTGTGAGCGGGCGCATCGACTGCAGGAGCGATATACCGGCAGCCTTGATGGCGGTCAGCTCCGAACTCTCGCCGAGGTTGCCGAACGTGATGAGCGACGAGAGCAGTATCGCCAGCGGCAGAGCCTGCGGCACGAGCATCAGGCTCATATACCAGAAGAACTGCGCCAGCACGTCAACCGTAAGGCCCTTTCCGATGAGCTTGTCGATGTATTGCCACAGGAACTGCATCATAAGCACAAACTGGCTTATGAAGAAAGTGCCGACAAAGAGCATCATGAATTGCCGGGCGATGAACGTGTCGAGCTTCTTTACTACTGCCATTCCGCCTGCAAAGGTAGTTTAAAATGAGCGTAAGACAAAATTATTTCATCCAAAAAGGAAATCACACCCCGGCGGCATGGCGCAGCCTCTCGAAGTTCGCCTCCCAGACCGAGCCGAGCCACTCCTCGTCGCCGTCATACGCGAAGTCGGTAACCTTCAGGACATAGTCACCAGTCACGTCGCAACGCTCCATCCTTATTTCAACGAAACCCTCAGCGTCGTCCTCCCACACCCACCGCAGGTGGCTCATCGCGCGCTCACCGGTTATCCTCGCCCTCCTTTTCTCGTGGTGCCGCTCCGGGCAGCCCCAGGTCAGCTCCATCACGTCGCCTTTCCTTTCCACACCGTCGGCAATCCATTTCGCGAGCCCCTCGGGGGTGCCTGTCAACGACCATATTATTTTCCCCGAACGGGACCGCAGCTCGCGCTCAAAAATGAATTTCTTCTTGTTCATCCGATTTATAGTTTGTCCTCCCATGTCGTTTCGCGTTGCAAATATAACAAAAAAAGGTGCGGGTTCAAAATAAAACACCAAATAATTTTGGATATTAACAATATTGTATTACCTTTGCACCCGCTAACAAGGAGATGGCGAGATAGCTCAGCTGGTTAGAGCGTCGGATTCATAATCCGGAGGTCGTGGGATCGTGACCCACTCTCGCTACTTTAACGCCGCATACCGGGGGTTGCCGCATGGCAACCCCCTTTTCTTGCACCTGCGCGCCGCCACCGCGCCGCCCGCATGGAGAGGCGGCGCGGGGCCGTTTTTTGCTTTTGCAATAAAAAATCATTAATTTTATAAAACTCGCCGCAGGTCATCGCCATATATATATAATATAAGGTATGGCGGATGCGGCCGTTCCTGCATGTTTTGCGGATAAAACATTGCTTTTGCGAGCGTAGCCCACCCCGTTTTTAATTAATTTTTTCTATTCCAAGCAACTTTTTTCTTACTTTTTGAGTGTTTTTTAGTTAAAACCATAACTTTTCTTTTAAAAAGTTTGGAGAAAATCGATATTTTTCTTACTTTTGGGGGTGTTAATCTAAATTATTATTCCAATTAAAGACAAGACTGTTTATGGTAAAAAAACTAACATTGATGTTTGCCTGCCTGTTCCTAAGTATGGGAATGGCGATGGCTCAAACTCAAGCTTCCGGAACTGTCATCAGTTCCGAAGACGGTCAGCCTGTCATTGGTGCCACTGTAATGCTCGTAGGTTCTTCTAGCAATGGTACCATGACCGATTATGACGGTAAGTTCACATTGTCTGTTCCAGCTAATGCCAAACTTCGCATTTCTTCCGTTGGGATGAAGACACGCGAGGTCACCGCAGGCCGGGACATGAAAGTGGTCCTCGATCCGGAGGACACAGCACTCGACGAGGTCGTCGTGACGGCCTTGGGTATCAAACGCTCGGCAAAGGCACTGGGATTCTCTGCCACAGCCGTGAAGGGAGAAGACATTGCCGCAGCCCGCACAAACGACATCATGTCGAGCCTGCAGGGCAAGGTCGCAGGTCTTCAGATCTCAAACTCATCTTCCGACCCAGGCTCATCAAAGTCGGTCATCGTGCGCGGCGTGAGCTCCCTCAGCGGGAACAACCAGCCGCTGTACGTCATCGACGGTGTGCCATTGACCAACACCGCGACGTTCAGCGACAAATTCCTTGACAAGGGCTTCGACTTCGGTAACGGCGCAAGCGCCGTCAACCCGGACGACGTTGAGAGCATGACAATCCTGAAGGGCGCAGCCGCAACCGCACTCTACGGCAGCCGCGCCGCAAACGGCGTCATCCTCATCACGACGAAATCCGGCGCAAAGCAGAAGAAAGGACTCGGAATAGAGTACAACGGCGGCCTCCAGTGGGAGACATTGCTCCGACTGCCGCAGATGCAGAACGATTTCGGTATGGGATGGGACGGCGAGAAGACCGACATCGAGAACGGATCATGGGGACCCGCCTTCGACGGCTCGACGCTGCGCTACGGAAACGTTTATGACTACTCGCAGAAAATGAAGTCGTATGTGCCGATGAAAAACAACATACGCGACTTCTTCGACACCGGTTTCCGCTACAACAACAGCATATCGTTCAACGGCGCGACAGACGTAAGCACGTTCTTCGTCAGCCTCTCGCAGATAAGCCAGGACGGTATCATCCCGACAGACGCCGACAGCTACAACAAGTACACATTCTCAGCGCGCGGAAGCCACAAGATCAACAACTTCACTTTCAGCACGTCGCTCAACTACGCTTACCAGCGCAACAATTTCGTATCAACCGGACAGGGCGCAGGCTCGATGTACAACAACATCATGCAGACGCCGCGCGACATAAGCATCGTGGAGCTCAAGGATCTCGACGACCCGTTCAACAGCCCGGGATACTACTACACACCCTACGGCGTGACAAACCCGTACTATATCCTCAACAACTACAAGAACGAGTACGAGTCGGAGCGCTTCTACGGCAAACTGCAACTCGACTACGACTTCCTGAAGTACTTCAAGATGACCTACCGCTTCGGTCTCGACACCAGCACAGGCCACCAGGACACTGGCGCACCAAACCTCTCGGCAATCTACAATGGAACGCCGAACTGGGCTGACGCGCTGAAGAGCATGACGGGATATTACCAGCAGAACACGACGCGCCGCCGCGAAATCAACCAGGACCTCATGTTTACGTTCGACAAAGACCTCATCGAGGACCTGCATCTCAACGCTCTCGTCGGATTCAACGGCAACGAGCGCACATACTCAATACTCCAGGCCGGCGTGACCAACCTCACAATACCGACATGGTTCAACCTTGGCAACTCCGCCGAGAAACCGGAAATCTACACCTACAGCGAGAAACGCAGGCTGATGGGTGTGTTCGGACAGGCAGAACTCGCATACAGGAACATGCTCTACCTCACGCTAACGGCACGCAACGACTGGTCGTCAACGCTGCCAAAGGAAAACCGCTCGTTCTTCTACCCAGGCGTGACAGCAAGCTGGATCTTCTCGGAACTGCTGAACGACGACATGAAGAAAATCATAAGCTACGCCAAGTTCCGCGCCGCATGGGGAAAGACCGGTAACGACGCAAAACCGTACATGACGGGACTCGTGTTCGTGCAGTCGGCAGCAAACTCAAGCGGATGGGCATCAAGTGAGTTCCCGTTCACAAACGGCAGCTGGAACGCATACACGCTCAGCAACCTGCTCGGAAGCAAGACACTCAGCCCGGAGATGACGACGGAGACCGAGGTCGGGCTCAACATGATGTTCCTGGAGAACCGCATCGGCTTCGACCTCGCATTCTACAACAGGGAGTCTGACAAGCAGATATTCTCGCTCGACATGGACCCGGCAACAGGCTTCGGCGCACAGAACATCAACCTCGGAAAGATACGCAACCGGGGTATCGAGCTGATGATAAACGCCACACCGGTCAAGGTGAAGGACTTCGCATGGGACATCACATGGAACTACACCAAGAACTGGAGCAAGGTGGTCAGCCTGCCGGAGTCTCTCGGCGGAAGCACGTTGATATGGGGATTCAATGGCGGCACAGGACTCTATGCCGAGACCGGCAAGGAGCTCGGACTGTTCAAGGCATACGTTCCGCTGCGCGACGACAAGGGACACATCGTTGTTGACAACCACGGACGTCCGGTGGCAGACCCAGACCAGAAGGTCATTGGCAGCATGAACTACAAGTACCAGATGGGCTTCAACAACACGTTCCGCTACAAGGGCATCGCGCTCTCAGTCGACATTGATGTCCGCAAGGGCGGCGTAATGTTCTCGCGCACCAAGAATATCAACTACTTCGTCGGCAACGCAATGCAGACAACGTTCAACAACCGTAACCCGTGGATAATCCCTAACTCTGTCGTTGAGGTTGGAAAGGATGCAGACGGCAAGCCCGTGTATGCAGAAAACACCACACCGCTCGACGCAACGAACATCAGCGGATACTGGGACAAGGGCGGCGACGACCTCGACGCGGCATTCCTCATTGACAAATCGTATGTCAAACTGCGCTCCGTTGTACTCAGCTGGGACATGCCGACCAAGTGGTTCGCACGCACGTTCCTCGCAGGTGTCAGACTGTCGTTCTTCGGCAACAACCTGCTGCTGTGGACTCCTTCGGAGAACACGTTCATCGATCCGGAGCTCACCTCTTTCGGCAACGACCTGCAGGGTAACTTCGGAGAGTATTCAGCAAACCCAAGCTCACGCAAGTTTGGCTTCAACGTAACCGTGAAATTCTAAAAGAACAGGAGATTACTATATGAAAAAAATATTATTATATTCAACTGCGGGCCTGCTTATGCTCTCGAGTTGCGCATTAAACATAAACGACGACCCGAACAACGCAACTGGAGGCGACGTGACTGCAGACCTCGTGCTGCCGTCGGCAGAGAACTACATCGCTGATGCGCTCGGCGACCAGATGTTCAACTATGCTGGCTTCTTCGCACAGTATTTCGAACAGCGCCCGGAGGCAAACCAGTACAACGACCTTGCCGAGCTGAACCTTAACGAGAGCAGCAACCTCATCGACCGCTGCTACCGCAACATCTACTCAGGAGCGCTTGCCGACATAGACGACATACTCTCAAAGACAGACAACACCGCAGACGTGTTTGTGTGCAAGGTGCTGAGAGCATGGGGATACCAGCTGCTCGTTGACAACTTCAGCGACGCGCCATACACCGAGGCGATCAAGGGTGGCAGCGTGCCGACACCGAAATGGGACGACGGCAAGACCATCTTCGAGGGCGTGCTCGCAGAAATGAACGAGGCAGAGGCTAACGTCGGAGTGGCAAACATCACCATGAAAGACCCAATGCTCAAAGGCAACATCAACGCATGGAAAGGCTTCGCAAACGCACTGCGCCTGCGCATATACCTCCGCATGATTGATGCAGGCATCGACGCCGCAGCATACACCGACAAGGCTAAGGCTCTGGTAAATGAGAACAAGTTCTTCGAAGGGGATGTCAACTTCAACGTTTACTCAAACGCCGAAGGCCAGTACAACCCGTGGTATGGATCAGTGTTCCGCCTGAAGACGCTCAACCATGTTGCGGCGCATCCAATCGTAAGCTACTACAAGGCTACGGGTGACCCGCGCATCGAGTACGGCATGAAGAAAAACACCAAGGACAACGAATTCGTAGGGCAGCTCCCGGGCGCAAAGACGCGAATGAAAGAATGGAGCGGCGAGGCATGGAAGAACGCGAACGTCAGCGCGATAAACTCCGACATAATGACCGCAGAGCCAATCAGCATTTTCAGCCAGAGCGAGCTCCAGTTCCTCATCGCAGAGGTGCAGCTGCGCTTCAACAAGAATTCCGCAGCAGCCAAGGACGCATACGAGAAAGGCGTGAGAGCCGACTTCGCATCGCGAGGCATGGCTGACAAGGCCATCGATTTCCTGAGCAAAGACAATGTGATGTTCGACATACAAAACACCGACGAGGCAAAGCTCAACCTCATATACATGCAGAAATGGGTGGCGTTCTTCATGAGGAACCACATGGAGGCTTGGTCTGAGATCCGCCGCACCGACGTGCCGAAACTCTCTTCGCTCACCGCAAAGGACATCTTCGACAAGAAAGATGGATACACCCCCGGAGAAATGATCGTCCCGGCAGTGAACCACATCCAGGCAGGCGGTCTTGCAAAGCGCACCCCCTATCCGGCACAGGCACGCCGTCTGAACAAGAAAACACCGGCAGAGAAGAAACTCAGCGACCCGGTATTCTGGGATGTTAAGTAAGTGAAATATTTTGTAACAACTTAAATGACAATACAATGAAGAAATATTTTTTATATAGTCTGACTCTTTGCTTCATGACGCTGGGCTTCGTTGCCTGTGAGGACGAAGAATACACGGACTCTCGTCTTACTTACTATGTGAGGTTCGAGATGCAGGGAAAAGACACCTTGATGTGTCCTGTCGGAGATACATACGTCGATCCGGGTTGCAAGGCAACGCTGAACGGCCAGGACTGCACCGACAAAATCAATGTCGATAATAAAGTTAACACCAGCTTGCCCGGAATATACTATGTCACTTATTCCGGAGAGGGAAGCGACGGGTTCGCCTCTTCCGTAAAGCGCGTTGTTGTGGTTTACGACCCAGATGTGGACGCAGACATCTCCGGGAAATATGTCACCGTGGAAGGCACCACGAGGATCCAGAAGGACGGTAAGACCAATGACTTCCCTGGCTTCAAGGTGAATATCAGCAAGATTGCACCGGGTCTGTTCGCTGTTGACGACCTGCTCGGCGGATATTATGCACAGGGCGTTTATCCTAAGTATGGCGACCTCGTGGCGCTGAAAGGCACAGTATGGCTCCACAAGGACATGTCAATCACTGGCATAAATGGTTTCAACGAGGGCTTCGATAAATCGTTCGACGCGGTTAACGGCAGTTACGACCCGACCGACGGGAAGCTGACATGGACAACCGATTTTGGCGGCATGAAGTTTGTTATAGTATTGGGTAATAAAAAATAAATAAAGATTTTGTTATGAAGAAATATATTTCAATGTTAATGTTTGCCGCACTGACCGTTTTTGGTCTCTATTCATGCAGTCTTGAAACTGATGAGAAACCGGGCGGGACAAAGGTGCAGGACATGGCTGGCTTCTGGGACGTTTCGGTCGTCTCGCTGAATGAAGACGGCTCGGTCAATGAAGTCCTCGTGGAGAATTCGCGACTGATGACCTACAACACCGCACAGGACGTGGATAACGCAATGTGGATGAATTTCAACGACGATTCTTTCTGGAGCCTGAAATTCGTCATCCCCGTTAACTATGGCGCCAAGACATTCTCTTGCAGCGACCTGAAGTGCAACGACGCCGACGACGCGCCCAACATAACCGTGACAGACGGCAGGGTGCTGCTCGGCAAGGGGCACAACCTCCACGGCATGCCTACGGACAGCATTGTCTTCAACGCGAAGTTCTCTGACGACAAAGACAACCTGACATATAGGATTGCAGGCACACGCCATTCGGGCTTTACCGAATAGTCTTAATTAAGTGGAACAAACTCTTTGATATTGGCAGGTATGAAAAAAATCATACCTGCCGATTTTTTTGTGCCTGTGGCCTGCGTGCCGCCTTGTCCAAGCCACATCCGGTCGCTACAGCCCCGTCAGCTTGCAGCCGGGGCCATAAAGACCGGTTGGTGTCAGAGGCTGTTAATCCAGTCCGACATGTCTTTCAGCACCTCGGGGGATATGGTCTCCTCGATGCTGCTTATCTCGGTGGGCAGCCCCGTCTTGCAGTGCTGCAGCATGTGGTTCAGCCCAGGGTAAATCTTCGTCTTGTTCTTCCCGTTGGCAGGCAGATACTTCCGCAGCGCGGCGATGTTTGGCCCGGCAGGCACGTTCATGTCTTTGTCGCCGTTCAGCGCGAACACCGGACACCGCGTTGCCTTCAGGGCCTCCGTCGGGTCGTAGTCCAGAAAGAACCGCATCCACTCGTTGTCAGCCTGTGCCAGCATAATCCGCCTCGCCTCGGCGGCAGTCCTTGGCAACAGATTCTCAGGCGCGCCAGACGCCCTGTAAATCATGGACAACTGTTGCTGCATCAGCGTGTCTATGGGGATTGCCGGCCCAGCCCAGCTGACGATGAAGTCCGGCACCTGCTCCTGGCCGAGCATGAACGCTATCATGCCACCCTCGCTGTGCCCTATTATTCCCACCTTGCTGAACTCCCCCGTGCGCCGCAGCCAATCCATTCCCGCCTTTGCATCGTCGGCGAAGTCGCGGCTCGTGGCCTTCGCCGCGTCACCCTTCGACTCGCCAAACCCACGGTCGTCATACCGCAGCGACGCTATGCCGTTGCGTGCCAGCCAGTCGGCCACCACGAGGAAAGGGCGATGCCCGAAGAGCTCCTCGTCGCGGTTCTCCAGCCCGCTGCCCGTCACCATCAGCACCACCGGCACGCGCCTGCCCGGCTTCATGCCTACGGGGTACGACAGTGTCCCGGCAAGGGTTGCGCCGGCGGCGGCGTTGACGAATGTCACCTCCTTTGTGGTGTATGGCAGCGGTGTCGCGGGCTCTTGCGGGCGGTTGAACTTCTCTTCGCCGCGCTTCATGTTCAGCGGCATCGAGAGACCTCCCTGACAGAAAGTTCCCGAGAGCGAGTCGCCACGCAGTTTCGCCGCGTATGTCATCATTATGTTCGGCACGGCAAGGCTGACCGAGTCGCTGTCGATATACCTCACCTCCGCCGGTATGCCCTTGGCGCCCTGCTCCGTCACATCCATCTTGCACGTCTTTCCTGAAAAATGAAACACGATAGTCAGTGCCTGCGGCCCCACCTGCAGCTTCCCCAGCCATGTGCCGTCAAGCGACTGTGCCAGTGCCGTTGCCGACATGCACAGCATCAGCACGCATGAATAAATCTTTTTCATCACATTGTTTTTTTGATTAATGCCGCAAAGTTAATAAAAAAGCGACGAATATCCATGAAATCATGTCGCCAAATGCCTGCCACGGCTTACACTAAAAACAAGCAGTTAAATATTTGAGAATTTAAGAATATTAGATGAAAGAGTATGATAAAAGAAAGAAAATTTTCATACCAATGAGACGATAAATGCGAAAATTTCCTCTAAAGCCTCATTGGTATGTTGTAAAAAAATACAGAATATGTGTTACTCTATGACATGCAATTTCTTATATTTTATTTTAGCTTCTTCAGGACGGCATGGAATATAATATTCACCATTAGGGGTTTGCCCCATGAGGTTGGAAATAATCCGATAGCAGACGGTTTTAAGTGTATAGGAATTTTCGGAATCGTCAGAAACGTAAGCTTTGGTTCCTCTTGAAACTTTTTTGGTTTTTTTTAATACTGGTAGGAATCCACAGTAACTATTCAGCAATAGTCATAGGTCATATGCCACCTCCCATCCTACAATGATA
>URLI01000041.1 GCA_900548585.1 uncultured Prevotella sp.
TAAGCCAAATGAGCAGAACCGAGCTTGCTCGAGTTATGCCATGGCGAGAAAACGAGGGATGAAATCCAACCATATACAAGTCCCATATTATTCCCATTCTTTGACGGCCTGATTCCCGAAGGATGGATGTTGGATGTGGCATTGCGTAGTACAGACATAAGCATACTCGACCGAATGTCGTTATTGCTCACTTGCTGCAAGGATTGTATCGGGGCGGTCAGTGTTATTCCCATCAAAGAAAAGCAGTAAGGTATGTGTAAATGTTTATATTGCTATCGACCGATCCTAAAAGGAGAAAAAGACATGCATCCGGCCTGCATTAAGAAGTTCTTTGGAACAACAACGCTGCCTGTTCTTGATTATACGACGGAGCAACTTGACCAACTTGCCATGCAAATCATTCAAGAAAAGACCTCTCTGACCGGTGTACAGCCAAAACTATCCTTACACCTGAATGAACATGGGGGAAGCAAGCGGTTAACAATTGTCGGGCTTTGGGGAGATTATATTTGTAAGCCGCAGACCTCACAATATGGAATGATGCCCGAGGTAGAGGACTTGACGATGCATCTTGCAGAGGTGGCACGTATTAATGTGGTTCCGCACACTCTGATGCGGATGGCAGATGATACGCTATGCTATCTCACCCGCCGAATAGACAGAACCCCTTCCGGAGACAAGATTGCAATGGAAGATATGTGCCAGCTGACGGAAAGGCAAACAGAGCACAAATACAATAGCAGTTATGAGCAAATCGGCAAGGCAATCTTAAAATATTCGTCCTTGCCTAAAATGGATGTTACCAATTATTTCGAGTATGTGCTTTTCTCATGGCTGACGGGAAACAACGATATGCATCTGAAAAACTTCTCTTTGTACGAAACGGCAAACAGGATACGGTTGACTCCTGCTTATGACTTGCTAAATACTGCAATAATCAACCCTAAAGATGATGAAGAACTGGCATTGACATTGAATGGCCGGAAGAAAAGGCTGCAAAGGGAAGATTTCATCAAATCTGGAAATACACTGGGTATAAAGGAGGTGACTATTGAACGACTTATTGATAAGTATATCAAGTTGTCGCCTAAGTTTGAAACTGTCATTAAAGACTCTTTTTTAAGTGCCCCGCTAAAAGAAAAATATAGTGATTTGCTGGAAAAACGGCTTGACCGACTATCACAGGCAACCAAGAAATAACAAGATATTCTACGACGCCGCCCTAATTGGCGGCCAGGCAACGTTTATCCCCACGGAAGATAAATGGAAAAGCTTCCGTGGGAATTTGCTTTTTTTTAATGGCATGCCCATGCCGGGATCGCCAACATTTTAACCCACAACATTCCCCGTATTCGCTTTTTATTATTAACTTTGCAGCCGAGAGAGAATTAATCTTGACATGGAATTGGAAAAACACTCTTACTGTAGATAAGGAAAATGAGTCTTACAGGAATTATAAGGAACGCGTTTGTCCCACGGCAGAAGAAGCTGCTGCTGCACGACAACGCGCCACTGCGGTTGCAGCAAGAGGCGGGGAGGTATCTCGTGGAGCACGCACTGCGCACTGAATACGGGCAGAAGCACTCCTTCAACCTGATAAAGAATTATGATGACTTCGCGCGCGTCGTGCCGCTGAACACCTACGAGGAACTGAAGCACGACATAAGCCGCATGCGCCACGGCGAGCAAAACATACTGTGGCCGGGGCAGGTGAAGTGGTTTGCCAAGTCGTCAGGCACGACAAACGACAAGTCGAAGTTCATCCCGGTAAGCGCCGAGGGGCTGCACGCCATGCACTACAAGGGCGGCAAGGACGCGGTGGCGATGTACCTTGCCAGCAACCCGCGCAGCAGGCTCTTCGACGGGCGCGCGCTGATACTCGGCGGAAGCCACTCGCCGAACTACAACCTGTCAGGCTCGCTGGTGGGAGACCTCAGCGCAATCCTCATCGAGAACATCAACCCGCTTGCCAACCTGCTGCGCGTGCCGCGCAAGAAGACGGCGCTGCTGGGCGACTTTGAGGTTAAGCGCGACCGCATCGCGCGCGAGACGATTGGCAAGAACGTGACGAACATGAGCGGCGTTCCGTCATGGATGCTCTCGGTTCTGACGCGCATTATGGAACTGTCCGGCAAGAAATACCTGAACGAGGTGTGGCCAAACCTTGAGGTGTTCTTCCACGGCGGAGTGGCCTTCACGCCATACCGCAGGCAGTATGAGCAGCTCATCCCGTCGCCCGGCATGCACTATATGGAGACGTACAACGCCAGCGAGGGCTTCTTCGGGCTGCAGAACGACCCTGGCGACAAGTCGATGCTGCTGATGCTTGACTACGGCGTGCTGTACGAGTTCATACCGATGGACAAGTTCGACGGGGCTATAATCACCGCCGGCATGGCGCGTCAGCAGGTGGAGCCGGAAAGACAAGCCTGCGTAGTGCCGCTCGAGGGTGTCGAGACGGGGGTCAACTACGCCATGGTGATAAGCACGCCGTGCGGGCTGTGGCGGTATGTCATCGGCGACACGGTGCGCTTCACAAGCACCAGGCCTTACAAGTTCGTCATCACCGGGCGGACAAAGCATTTCATAAACGCATTCGGCGAGGAGCTGATTGTGGACAACGCCGAGCGGGGACTGGCATACGCATGCCGCGAGACGGGTGCGGCAGTGCTGGAATACACCGCCGCGCCAGTGTTCATGGACGGCCGGGCGAAGTGCCGCCACCAGTGGCTGATAGAGTTCTCGCACCAGCCTGACTCGGTGGAACGCTTCGCGGAGCTGCTGGACAGCAAGCTTCAGGAGATAAACAGCGACTACGAGGCAAAGCGGTACAAGGACATCACGCTGCAGCATCTTGAGATAGTGGAGGCGCGCAAGGGACTGTTCGAGGACTGGATGAGGTCACGCGGAAAACTGGGAGGGCAGAACAAGGTGCCGCGACTGTGCAACAGCCGAGAGCACATAGACCGCTTGCTGGCAATGAATGCCGCAAACTGAAACCACGGCATGAGCAAGGACAAAATTATGACAAACGCACGGAAGACAGGACACGGCGCGGTGGCAGTGTGGGCATTGCCGCTATGCATCGCCATGCTAACGCTCTACTCTTGCGCGAAGATGGGGCAGCCGGACGGCGGATGGTTCGACGAGACACCGCCGAGGATACTGCACACGTCTCCGGCCGACAAGTCAACGGGGGTCGCATCGCGCAACATAAGCATATTCTTCGACGAGTTCATAAAATTGGACAACCAGCAGGAGAAGGTGGTGGTGAGCCCCCCGCAGCTTGAGCCACCCGAGATAAAGGGCGCGGGCAGGCGCATAAAAATCGAGCTGAAGGACTCGCTGCGCCCGAACACAACATACACCATAGACTTCAGCGATGCCATATCAGACAACAACGAGGGTAACCCGATGGGAAACTACACATACAGTTTCTCAACAGGCGACAGGATAGACACCCTCGAGGTGGCAGGACACGTGCTCGAGGCAGAGAACCTCGAGCCGATAAAGGGCATACTGGTGGGACTCTACAGCAACCTCGCCGACTCGGCATTCCGCACGGAGCCGATGCTGCGCGTGAGCCGCACCGACAGCCGGGGGCGCTTCGTCATACGGGGCATCGCGCCCGGCGACTACCGCATATTCGCACTGCAGGACGCCGACGCCAATTTCAGGTTCAACCAGAAGAGCGAGAAGCTGGCTTTCAGCCACGACATCGTGACACCTTGGTCGAAACCAGACGTGCGCCAGGACACGCTGTGGCTCGACTCGCTGCACATAAAGGACATAGCACGCGTCGACTACACGCACTACATGCCGGACGACATCGTGCTGCGGGCGTTCACCGAGATGCAGACGGACCGCTACCTGATAAAGACGGAGAGGACGGAGGCAAACCGCTTCTCGGTGTTCTTCAGCAACGGGAGCGACAGCCTGCCACGCCTGCGGGGACTGAACTTCGACGCGCGCGGCGCATTCATCATTGAGAGCAGCAGGGACAGGGACTCGCTGACATACTGGATAAAGGACTCGATGCTCATCAACCAGGACACGCTGAACGTGGAGTTGCGGTATATGGCAACAGACTCAACGGGGGTGCTGCGGATGCAGACCGACACGCTCGGGATTCTCTCGCGCGACACCTACGAGAGGCGGATGAAACGCGAGCAGAAGGCGCGCGAAGAATGGAGGAAGAAACAGGAGAAGGCGGAGAAGCGCGGCAAGCCATTCCAAACCGTGATGCCGGCGGAGGCACTCGAGCCAAGATACAACGTTGAGCCGAGGCTCGACCCCGACCGCAACCCGTCTATAGAGTTCGACACACCGCTGATGCGGGCGGACACCAGCATGGCTCATCTCTACTCAAAGATAGACACGGCGTGGTACCGCGCGCCAATGGTCCTGCGGAAACGCGCGGGAACGCAGCGCGTGATAGACATTCTCGGCGAGTGGCGGCCCGGCACGGAGTACAGCCTCGAGATTGACTCGGCGGCGTTCACCGACATATACAACCGCGTGTCCGGACCGTTCAAGCAGGGATTCATGGTGAGGTCGAACGACGAATACAGCACGGTGATAATGAACATCGGCGGGATGCGTGACACAGCCGTGGTGGCGCAACTGCTCGACGGCAGCGACAAGGTGGTCAAGCAGGTGGCGACAACCAACGGCACGGCAGAGTTTTTCTACATAAAGCCGGGAACTTACTACATGCGCATGTTCATCGACACCAACCGCAACGGCGTCTGGGACACCGGCGACTATGACGGCGACCGCCAGCCGGAAACGGTGTTCTACTATCCGGAGAAAATAGAATGCAGGGCGAAATGGGACCTGCCGCTGTCATGGACGCCAACGGCAACACCGCCAGAGAGGCAAAAGCCGACGGAAATCGTAAAGCAGAAGCCCGACATGGACAGGAAGATAAAGAACAGGAACATGGAGAGAGCCCGGAGGCTTGGAATTGAGTATGCACCAAAGACATTAAAGGGCCGCCAATGACGGCAGGCTTATTAAAATATGAGAACATGAAGAGGATATTACTGGCAATAATCATGCTGGCGGCAGCCGCTGCCAACGCGCCGGCGCAGTGCACGTTCCGCAACACGGCATTCCATTCGGGGGAATCGCTCACATACAACCTGTACTACAACTGGCAGTTTATATGGGTGAAGGCAGGCACGGCCTCGATGTCCGTGTACAAGTCGTTCTTCAAGGACAAGGAGGCGTTCCGTGGGTCGCTGATAACGAGGGGCAACAGCAAGGCCGACAAGATTTTCGTGATGAGGGACACGCTGCTGTGCTACTGCACCACCGCCATGGCCCCGCTGTATTACCGCAAGGGCGCCAAGGAGGGCGAGCGATACACGGTGGACGAGGTGTGGTACTCATACAGGGGCGGCAACACGCAACTGCGCCAGCACCGGCGGAAGAAGGACGGCACGCACGCATGGCGCAACACGACAAGAAAGGATTGCGTGTTCGACATGATGAACATTTTCCTGCGCGCACGGAACTTCGACCCCTCCAACTGGAAAAAAGGATTCGAGGTGAAGTTCCCGATGGCAGACGGCAACAGCGTGGAGACGGCACTGCTGCGCTACCGTGGGAAGTCTGTCGTCAAAGCCGACAACGGCAGGAAATACAGATGCATCGAACTGTCGTACATGGAAAAAGAAAAGGGGAAGTACAGGGAAATCGTGCGCTTCTATGTCACCGACGACAAGAACCACGTTCCTGTGAGGCTCGACATGTTCCTGCGCTTCGGTTCGGCAAAGGCATTCCTTACAAGCATGTACGGCGTGAGGAACCCGGTGACGAGCATCGTGAAATAGCGTTCCGCATAACGCCCACGGCGCAAGGACGCTGCCGGAGTGAGTGAACGGGGCGCAACAATATAACGCAAATTGCAGATGACAGGCCTATTCAAAAGAATGAGAACATCGCTATCGCTCTCCAACAGGTGGGTGAGACGGCTGGCAATGTTTCCATTCCACGCGCTCTCGCTGCTGCCATACCGCGCGCTATATGTCATTTCCGACTGCATATACATCATTCTTTATCATCTCGTGCGATACCGCAGGCCGGTGGTGAGGCACAACATCGACATGGTGTTCAAGGGGGAAAACGAAAAGGAACGCAACGGGGTGGAGCGCCGCTTCTACAGATGGCTGTCGGACTATTTCGTTGAGACGGTGAAACTGCTCGGCGTTAGCGACAGTACTTTCCTAAAGCACGTGCGCTTCGAAGGCGCGGAGGAAATAGAAAGGTGCTTCGACAGCGGGCAGCACTGCGCGGCAATGCTCGGGCACTACGGCAACTGGGAGCTGCTGTCCGCCACCGACATCGCATTTAAGAGATGGGGGACACGCGCCGCTGGCCGCGCAAACGACGGGAACAGGCCACCTGCGGTGTGCGGGCTGATATACCATCCGCTGCACAGCCGGTATTTCGACCATCTGTTCATGGAGATACGCCAGGCGATGCGCGGGGTGTGCATATCCAAGAAGGACATACTTAGAAAACTCGTAACCTACCGCCGCGAGGGGCGGATGACACTGTTCGGGTATATCGCCGACCAGTCGCCAAAGTGGGGGAACATTCACCTGTGGCTCGATTTCCTCGGACAGGAAACGCCGGTGTTCACCGGCGCCGAGCGGATAATAAGGAAGATGGACAATGCGGTGTTCTACGTGGATGCCGAGCGTCCGGCACGCGGACAGTATGTGTTCACCTTCAGGCTCATCACCCGTGAGCCCTCAAAGATGGGGGAACATGAGATAACGCGCAGGTATTTCGAGATGCTGGAAGAGAGCATACGGCGCGACCCGACCATCTACCTGTGGAGCCACAACCGTTGGAAACGCACAAGGGAGGAGTATGAGCGGATGCGGAAAAACGGGTGACGGAAATATTTTGTCAATGGCAAGTGTAGGATTTGACTTATGGAAACGAATTTACAAAACAACAGAAAAATGAACATAGCATTCAGCAGGGGCAGGGAGAAGAGCGACGGCCTTTCCCTGTACATAGTTGTGCCGTGCTTCAACGAGCAGGAGGTGCTGCCCGAGACAGTCAACAGGCTGCAGATGCTTTGCTCGCGGCTCGCCAGTGAGACCGGCACGGCGACACGGATACTCTTCGTTGACGACGGCAGCCGCGACGGCACATGGACACTGATTGCACAGGCCTGCGACGAGAGTGACAACGTCTCCGGGCTGAAACTGGCGCACAACGCCGGGCATCAGAACGCGCTGTGGGCCGGCATGGAGGCCGTGGCTGACAAGTGCGATGCCATCGTGACAATCGATGCCGACCTGCAGGACGACGAGAACGCCATCATCGACATGGCGAAAATGGTGAAGGACGGCAAGGACATCATTTACGGGATACGCCGCGAGCGCAAGACCGACACGCCGTTCAAGCGTCTCACCGCGCAGTATTTCTACCAGCTGATGCGCATGGCAGGCAGCGACATCGTGTATAACCACGCCGACTTCCGCATGATGACGCGGCGCGCGGTGAAGGCTCTGCTGTCTATGCCGGAGCGCAACATGTTCCTTCGCGGCATGGTGCGCACGCTCGGGTTCAGCGAGGGGCAGGTGTATTACGACCGCACGGCGCGCATGGCCGGGGAGTCTAAATACCCTCTGGGGAAGATGATAGGTTTCGCCATCGACGGCATAACGTCGTTCTCCATCGTCCCGCTGCGCCTGATAACGCTCTCCGGGTTCATCTTCACCATCGTGGCAGTGCTGATCATCATCTATTCCCTCGTGGAACATGCCTGCGGCAACACGATACCAGGATGGACCTCGCTCGCCGTGAGTATATGGTTCGTGGGTGGCGCACTGCTCATCGCCATCGGGGTCCTCGGCACCTACATGGGCAAGATTTACCAGGAGACGAAACGCCGTCCGCGCTATTTCACCGACGAGACAATCAACCTGTAGGCGCGCGGCACGCCTATTTCTTCCCGGCAAATCCTATGCAGGCAATGCTTATCCTGACGTCTGCGGCACGGCATAGCTCGCGCGAGCATGACAGCACAGTAGCGCCCGTGGTCAGTATGTCGTCAACGACGAGCAGGTGCTTGCCGCACGCAGCCTCGCCGTTTCTCAGCGAGAAGGCGTTCTCCACGTTGCCATGCCTCTCCCACCAGTTCTTCTGTGTCTGGCTCTCGCGGAACTCCCTGCGCTTAACGATGTCCGTGCGCACCGGCAGCCCCGTCGCCTCGGCAATGCCCTTTGCTATGTACTCGCTCTGGTTGTAACCACGCCTGTTCAGGCGGTTTTTCGCTATCGGCACAGGCACGACCGCGTCTATGCCATCGAAGAAGCCATCCTCGGCGAAATCCTCGGCGAGGAATTGCCCCAGCAGGTAGCCATATTCCGGATGCCCGCCGTACTTCAGTCTGTAAATCATTGAGGCCACCTCGCCATGTGGCTCGAAATAAATCCATGACGCAGCACGCATCACGGGTATCTGCCCCCAAAACAGCCGTGCCATAGGGTTGTCGTAGGCATGTGCAGAAAATGATGTGCGCGGCAGGTGCAGGTTGCATGCCGCGCACATCATCTCCTCGTCTATCGCGAGCCGCCTGCCGCAGACACAGCATTGCCGTGGGGCAACGACATCAAGCAGCCTGCGCAACAGCCTCATGCCTTCCTCCCGAAGTCGGCAGGTATCTCCCCCCACCTCGCCGTTTCCCATTTCACTATTGGGTTGCGGAAGTCATGCGTCGCAAGCCACGTCTCGGCACGCCTTATTATGCCTTGCAGCCTTTCGTCCTCCGGCTTGAACTCAAATTTTGTCTTGCATTTGCGTTTCTTCACCCACAGTATGGCGTTGTATGAGTCGCTGTATATCGTCTTGTCATGCAGTCCCTGCTGCCAGCACATAGCCAGGGCATGCACTATTGCGAGGAACTCGCCGATGTTGTTTGTCCCACGCAACGGCCCGAAATGAAACATCCTCGCACCTGTCGCCAGGTCAATGCCCTGGTACTCCATCGGCCCCGGATTGCCCGAGCAACCTGCATCGACAGCCCATGCGTTTGCCGTCACCTCCATCGGCAGCGGCAACACCGTGTCATTCCTGTAGTCTGGTGGGTTCTGTATCATTTGTCTTGCCTTATCCCAGCGTCACGTTGTCCACCGTCACCGGCCTGTTGAGGAATATCTGCGCGCGCTCGGTGAAACTGCCTGGGTTTTCTGTTGTCAGGTAGCGGCACGTGCCTCCGCGCGTCAGGCGGGCCTCCATGCCGGTGTGGCGTTTCAGATAGTCAGCGAGACTGCCTGCCACATACTCCCCCTGCGAGACCACTTTTATCCCCTTTGGCACATGCCTCATTATCGTCTTCATCAGCAATGGGTAGTGCGTGCAGGCCAGCACTATGGTGTCAATCACGGGGTCACGCTTTAGAAGTTCTCCTATGCGCTTGCCGACGAAACAGTCAGCGCCGTCGCTGTCGGCCTCGTTGGCCTCGACGATGGCAGCCCACAGCGGGCAGGCCTGTCCCGTGACGATGATGTCCGGCGCCTGGTGCGCAATCTCTATGTCATAACTGCGGCTGCGTATCGTCCCCTCGGTGGCAAGTATGCCGACGTGGCGGGACACTGTCAGCGGCGGTATGGCCTCCGCCGTAGGGCGTATCACGCCCAGCACCCGGCGGTCGGGGTCGGTCTTCGGCAGGTCGTTCTGCTGCAGTGTCCGCAGGGCCTTTGCCGATGCCGTGTTGCACGCGAGTATAACCAGGTGGCATCCCATTGAGAAGAGTTGCATCACCGCCTCGCGGGTGAAGCGGTAAACCACGTCGAAAGAGCGTGGACCGTAGGGCGCGCGGGCATTGTCCCCGAGGTAGATATAGTCGTACTGCGGCAGTCTGCGGCGCATCTGATTAAGTATTGTCAGACCGCCGTAACCGCTGTCGAAGACCCCGATTGGGCCTGGTGAAGATGGGAACAAGCCGTCCACTTTACTGTACTGCGTCTTTCACGATTGTCGTTATGTCGTCGGCAATCGTGGTGTCGATGTACGGACATGCGTTGCTGTCGGTGTTCACGATGACAGCATATCCATGTTCCCGTCCTATTTTTCCCAGCGCTGCCTTGATCTTCCGTTTCACCGGTTCCATCGCCTCCATCTCCGCCTGTTCGAGCAGGCGTTCCGCCTCGGCCTTGAAGGCGACGTTCTTCCGCATCAGTTCCTGCAGTTCCGCCTGCCGCTTCTGCAATATCAGCGGCGCGAAGTCGCGCTGCCCGTCGAGGAACTCCTCGTACTTGTTGTTGAACTCGTCCTCGGCCCGCTTAATCTCCGCATCGTATTTCGCGCGCAGTAGGCCGAGGTTCTTCCGTGCGGCTTCATATTCCGGCATGGCGTGCATCGCCTCGTCGTAACTGAAGAAGGCAATGCGGTTCTGCGCGTCTGCCACGGCTGGCGACAGGAGCATCGCGCCGACTATTGCGAGAAGTATTGAAATCTTTTTCATGGGAGATTGTTTACTTGTGGGAAAGCCGGTGGACATTGGTCACTGCCACGACGCCACAGGCTGTTCCCTGCGCGGCTTACTTCAGTTTGTTCAGTTCGGCCTTCACCTCTTCCGTCACGTCCTTGCTCAGCGTCTGGCTGATGTAGGGTATTCCGGCAGCCATGTCCATGATATACACATATCCTCCTGCCGTGCCGACATTCTTTATGGCGTTGACGAGTTTCGTCGTTATCGGCTGTATCTTCTCCTGCTGCATTTTCGCCAGGGCCTGCTGGTTGTCCTGGTAAGTCTGCTGTATCTTCTGGTACATGTTCTGCAGCTCGGTTTCCGTTTCCTTGCGCTTCGTCTCGTTCATCGTGCTTGCGTTCTTGTCATACTCATCGCTCTTGCGCTTCAGTTCCTGCTGCATGCTCTGCAGTTCGTTCTCATACGTCTTCGTCTGGGCCTCCACTTCGCCCTTTGCCTTGATGAACTCCGGCATTCCCTGCATTATTGCCTGCGAATCAACATGTCCAAACTTCTGTGCGAAAAGCGACAGCGGAGCGAACACCATCAACATAATGATAATCTTTCTCATTTTCCTTGAATTAATTTTTTATGGTTATTTTATTTGTAATGTTATTGTCCATACCATTCCATCATTGGGTGGCTCGGTGCCTGATCAGTTGGCATAGCCCAGTTTCTGCAGCACCTCGTTGCTTATGTCAATCTTGGGCGAGCCGAAGATTATCCCCGAGTCCGACGCCCGGTCAACCACAAGCGAGTAGCCGCGCAGGTCGGATATGTCCTTCACCGCATTGTATATCTCCTCCTGTATCGGTGTCATCAGTGCCTCGCGTTTCTTGAACAGCTCGCCCTCCGGGCCGAAATACCTGCGCTTGAGGTCGCTTGCTTCCTTCTCCTTCTGCATTATTGCATCCTGCTTTGCCTTTTTCTGCTCCTGCGACAGGAACACCACCTCGTTCTGGTAGTTCTTATACATTGTCTGTGCCTCGGTGTTGAGAGCCTCCACCTCCGCCTGCCATTTCTTCGACACCTGGTTCAGCTGCTCGTTGGCGCGCTCGTATGCCGGCACGTTCTTCAGTATGTATTCCATGTCTATCAGCGCGAATTTCTGCGCGCTTGCCGTCAGTGCCGCTATCGCCAGCACCGCCGTGACTATTATTTTCCTCATGTCATTCATAATTTATGTTATGTTAGAATTCCTGTCCGAGAATGAAGTGGAACTGTCCTCCTCCCTTTTGCCCGAACGTCTTGTCGAAGCCGTATGCCCAGTCGATGCCCATCATTCCCACCATCGGCAGGAAGATGCGTATTCCGACACCAGCCGAGCGTTTCATGTCGAACGGGTTGAACTTGTTCGTGCTTGTCCATGCGTTGCCGGCCTCGGCAAACGTGAGGCCATAGATGGTGGTGTTGCCGAGCAGGAAAGGGTAGCGCAGTTCGAGCGTGAAGCGGTCGTAGGCATATCCTTCGCCACCGAGCGGTGTCAGCGCGCCGTTCTCATATCCGCGCAGGCCTATGGTTTCCTGGGCATACCCGCTGCTGTAGCCGCTCATTCCGTCGCCCCCGACGTAGAACGTTTCGAACGGTGACTTCTTGTGCCTGTTGTACGACCCGAGCAGTCCCAGTTCCACGCGCGTCATCAGCACTAGGCATTTCTGTCCCTCGGTTAGCGCCGTGAAGGTGCGTGCCTTGAACTTCCACTTGTGGTATTCTATCCACCGGTATTTCTCCTGCTGCTCCTTCGAGAACGTGGGGGATTTCCGGTCTGTTGCCAGATGCTCGTAGTCTTTCTTGTTGAACTTGCTCCACGGCGGTGTCAGCGTCACAGAGGCGGTGAACTCCGAGCCACGGCGCGGGAACAGCTGGTTGTCGGTCGACATTCGCGACAGCGTTATGCCGATGTTCAGGTTGTTGCAGTTCCCGTTTGAGACGAGGAAATATTTCCAGTTCTTCAGCATGTACCGCGTGTACGACAGTTCCACGTTGAGCATGAAATAGTCGTCGGGCCATCGCAGCCTCTTGCCGAACCCGATGCTTGCGCCCATCATCCGCAGGTACTTGTCGGGGTCGTAGTAGTTCTCGTAGCTGTTGTAGTAGTTGCTTCCGATGCCGTACAGATAGTTGTACATGTTGTTCATGTATGCGCTGTTGTAGAAATTGCTCGACACGGCGGTGTATTTGCTGTAATACCCTCCCACCGTGAACTGTATCGGGCGCTTGCCCCCGAGCCAGTTCGTCGAGTAGCTCGCGTTGTACGCCTGGTAGTACCTTCCGTTGGTCTGCGCCCCTATCGAGAGCACCTCTCCGTCTCCCACCGGCAGTATTCCGCGGCGTTCCTTGTTCTTGCGGAACAGGTTTGCTATCGAGAAATTGTTCAGTTTCAGTCCCACGCGGCCGATGACTCCCGTCTGACTCCATCCGAGCGATAGCTCAATCTGGTCGTTCGGTTTCGACACCAGGTTCCAGTCGATGTTCACCGTGCCGTCCTCGTAGTTCGGCTTCACGTCCGGCACCACTTTCTCCGGGTCGAAATGTCCCATCGAGGCCAGTTCGCGCTGCGACCTCTGCAGTGCCTCCTTCGAGAACAGGTCGCCCGGCTTTGTGCGCAGCTCGCGCCTTATCACGTTCTCGTAGAGGCGGTCGTTCCCGTTTATCCGCACCCTGTTGACGTGTGCCTGCGGCCCTTCCTGTATCCGCATCTCGAGGTCTATCGAGTCGCCCACGATGTTCACCTCCGTCGGCTGCAGGCTGTAGAACAGGTATCCGTTGTTCCAGTACAGGTTTCCCACGGCGTCCTCGTCCTCCGTGAGCCGCTTGCCGAGCATCTTCTGGTTATACACGTCGCCGCGCTCCATGCCCAGCTGCGATGCGAGGAAATCGGTGTTGTATATCGTGTTGCCCACCCATGTGATGTTGCGCAGGTAGTATTTCTTTCCCTCATCCACCTTTATGTACACGTTGACGTGCTTGTCGTCGACGTTCCACACCGAGTCCTCCACGATGGTGGCATCCCTGTAGCCCAGCTCGTTGTACTTTGCGATGAGTTTCTTCTTGTCCTCGGCATACCTCTCTGGCGTGAATTTCTTCGACTTCAGGAATGTTGAAAGTTTTCCCGCCTCGTGTGTCTTTGCCAGCGCGCCTTTCCTCAGGAAACCTCCCTTTATCTTTCCGTCAGAGAGTTTCTCGTTCCCATCGATGATGATTTTGCGCACCTTCATCTTCTGTTTCTTGTCCACCGCCACGTCGAGTATCACCTTGTTCTTCCCCGTCACGTCGTCGCGCTGCGTTATGTCGATGACGGCATTCTTGTAGCCCTTGTCATCGAAGTATCTCTTTGCCAGAATCTTGGCGCGGTCAATCATGTTGGGCGTTATCTGCGAGCCTTTCAGCAGTCCCAGTTTCTTCTCCATGTCCTCGCGCTCGCCCTTCTTCAGCCCGGTGTAGTTGATTGTGCTGACACGCGGCCTCACGGCGAGGTGGAAGTGCAGGTACACCTTGTCCCCCACGATTGAGTCTGCGCTTATCGCCACCTTCGAGAACAGCCCGTGCTTCCAGTAGCGTTTCACGGCCTCCGTGATTTCTGGTCCCGGCAGCGTGACGCGCTGCCCCTTCGTCAGTCCCGATATGCCGGTCAGCACATAGTCCTCATACCCCTCCACGCCCGACACGGCAATGCCGCCGATCACGCAGTTGCGCGGGTTTCCGGCGTATGTTATCTCCGGGTTTGTTGTTTTCTCCTGCGCGGCTGCCGCGATGCTCATCATCGCCACGGCTGCCAGCAAAACCTTCCTTGTCAAATTGTTCATCGTCAACGTCTGTCGTATTTTTGTTCTTGAACCACCGGGTGGCGTTCCTTGCCCGGCGTCACTTTCCCTTCTCCACCTGCTCGCCCGTCTTGCCGAAGCGTCTCTGCCTGCCCTGGTAGTCGAGTATGGCCTTGCGCAGTTCGCGCTCGTCGAAGTCTGGCCAGTAGGTGCCGGTGAAATACAGTTCCGAGTATGCTATCTGCCACAGCAGGTAGTTGCTCACGCGCAGTTCCCCCCCGGTGCGTATCAGCAGTTCCGGGTCTGGCATGAAATATGTCTCGAGATGCCTTGCCACCGTCTCCTCCGTTATCCCGTCAGGGTCGATGGTCGAAGGCAAGAGGTTGTTCTTCTTTATCTCCCACACGATGTCGCGCACGGCCTGCGTTATCTCCCACCGTGCCGAGTAGCTGAGCGCCACGACCATCGTCATGCTGTCATTGCCGGCGGTGCGCTCCATGGTGCTCCACAGTTTCTCCGCCACCTCACCGGGCAGCCTGTCAATGTCTCCTATGACGCGGAACCTCACGTTGTTCTTCATGAAGATCTCGTCCTCGAGCGATGTCAGCACGAGCCCCATGAGCGCCGCCACCTCTGCGGCGGGCCGCTCCCAGTTCTCGTTGGAGAATGTGTAGAGCGTCAGGTATTTCACTCCCAGCCTGACGCACTCTGACGTTATTCGCCGCACCGTATCCACGCCGGCCTGGTGGCCGTATGTGCGTTCGCGCCCGCGCTCCTTCGCCCAGCGTCCGTTGCCGTCCATGATGATGGCGATGTGCTGCGGGATTCTGTTCATGTCCAGTTGTTCCATAATCAGTATCTATCGTTGTGGCACGTCCTGCACTTCGGCATGAAGCTGTATGTAAGCGTCACCTGAAGCGTGTGATAGCAGTCCGTGTTCTTGAATGCGCCGCTGCTCTCCACCACATACGGGTCGCTCACCCCGTCGAGCTCGTCGCTCAGCGAGAAGTGCATCGCCCATTCTATGCCGAGGTTCAGTCTCGGTGCTATTTTGTATTTCACGCCCACCCCAAGCGGTATGTCTGCGGTGAGAACGTTTTTCTCCTTCCCTTTGACGAATGTCCCTCCTATTCCCAGCGCGATGAACGGCGTGAGTGGCTTCGCCCCCCGGTACTCCCTTCCCGTGCCGTAAGGCCAGAAGTTGTATTCGTATGTAATGCCAACGTTGACGAGGGTGTTGTCGAACTCATATCCCGAGCCCTCGGTTTCCGGATAGAATGTCCCGGCATCCTCCGCCTTGCCCTTCATCCTCGCGTAGCCCACCTGCGCCTTCAGTCCCATGTAGGGGTTGAAATACCTGCGCATCACCGCCGACGCCGACGGCTGCAGATTTCCGGCGAGGCTCGGGTTGAAGTCGCCGAGATAGCCCGTCACCCCGGCGCCCGCGCCGATTTCCATGCGGTACTCGTCCTCTTCCTGCGCCCTGATTGCGGGTGAGGACAGGATGAGCGCCACCGTCATGGCAAGCCGCAGTGCGTTCCTGGCAACGTGCTTCATCATCTTTCTCCCGTTCCTTATATATATACGCGTGCGCGTGCGCGTCACGGCATCCCGCACGCTGCGTTCATTTCCATCCCAGTTTGTTAAGCCTGCCGCGCCACACCTGTCCCGTCCCGGCGCAGACAATCCACAGATGCCGTTCGCCATCGGTCACGAGAGCCATCGCGGCGGCGCTCTTGTCGATGCCGCCGGGCATCTGGTAACTCACGTCGTCCTTCCATGTTATGCCGCCGTCGGCGCTGGTGTAAATCCTGTCGTATGCCGCCGTCCTGCATGGCGCGATGCCCTTGCCGCCCACGGCCAGCAGCACCTCGCCGTATGCCGTCATGCTCATCCCGGCAAGCCTCGGCATGACATACCTGCTGTTGCTGTCAACCGTATAGTATGCCCATGGCAGGCGCACGGCGTTTTCGCCGTAGTCGTCAATCTTTCCCCACACCACTGCGGTGGTGTCTGCAGTGAATGCCGTGGCGTCGCGGTTGCCCATCATCACCACAAGGTCCATGTTGTCGTTCACGCGCAGCTGGGTGCAGGCATAGCACACGTCGCTTGCCGGCAGCAGGTCTGCCCCACTGTCCATTTCGTCTGCCGTCCATGACACTCCGTCCCTGCTCGCCTTCATCCTGCCCCCTGCGTCGATGGCGAACAGTTTGTCGCCCGAGGCAGCCACCAGCCTCTTCACTGCCGGTGCCGCCACGGCATCCCAGTTGCCTCCGTCGGCAGAGGACATCAGCTTGCCGCCGTGCATCATATACAGCCTGTCGCCCTTCTTGACGATACCGCTGTAGGCGTCCGCGCCGAGCGTCCCTTCGATGTTCTGCCCGACCGGTGTCCACACCGCGCCGTCGTCGCTGCCAGTCTGCAGCGCGGCGGTCTTCTCCCCGTCGCTGCCGAAGACGACTATCCGCCCGCCGATCTCGAAAGCCCTCAGCGCGCGGAAAGCCGCGATAGCGTCGCTCCTGCCAGCCATTGCCCAGACGAAGTCGCTCGCCTTCTGCCTGTGGACGTTCACCGTCACGGTGTATTCGCGCGTGCTCTTGCCGTCGTTGCTCATCACAACGAGGGTTCGCGGCGTTGAGAAGTCGAGCGTGTCCTTGCTTGTTATGCTCCTTGTCTCCCCGCTGCCAGGCATCTTTATCCCCACTATCCCGTTGTTCACCGTACCCACGGTGACGAGCAGCCGCGTCGCGTCGGTGCCCTTGGGCAGCGAGTCGGGGTTGTAAATCTCGCGCCTGTTCTGGTCTATGCTGAACTTTATCGACGAGCCGCTCAGCTTCGCGGTGTATGTGCTGTCCTCGCCCTTTGACGACTTTGTCGTCATGCTGACGCTCATGCTGTTTATGACAAACGATTTTATTCCGGTGTCGCCGTAAAGTGTCTTGTCGTCGTTCTCGTCCTTGAGGCACGACACCATTGTCGCCGCCGCAAGCAATATTATTATGAAAGGTGCTGCAATCCTTCTCATTTCACGTTCGTTTGATTTTTACGTGCAAAAGTAATCAGATTTCCGCAATTACCGCCTTGTTTGTCATTATTATTATTTAAAATAATGATTTATAGCGTGTTTTTTAAGTTTTATTTTGACATTGTTTGCCTGTTTTCTTTATAATGATATGCGTCTGGCGCCAAGCCGCATTCCGTTTTATGCCAGCCTGTGCTCCGCCTGACGCCAGACCGTAGTGCAAAACCGCCGTGTTTGCTCACCAATTACGCCGTGTTTGCTCACCAATTACGCCGTGTTTGCTCACCAATTACGCCGTATTTGCACAACGGTTGGGCCCGACTTTAATCAAAATCGCTTTCTATGTTAATATCCAAATGTTTTGACCATTATTTTCAATTTATAC